>CAMDKE010000046.1 GCA_945901215.1 Comamonas sp. lk | reverse complement strand
CGGGCGTACCGCGATCTCTTGTCGCACCAGACTGGCGCTGGAGGTGACCGAGCCCAAGCCGGCTACGCCGCGCAAATCACGTTCCAGTGCCGTGGCCGATTGCTGCAAAGCGACTGCATCGTCGCCGGTCAGCATCACCAGGTATTTTTCACCGGACGCGCCCAAGCCGACACGCACGCGCATGCCCGGCATGTCCGACAGCAACTCGCGCAATTGCTTTTCAATCACGCCTTTGCGCGGACGCTCACCGCGTTTGCTCAGCTGTATGGTCAGGGTGGCGATGCGCGTTTCGGCTGCCCCCTGCGCCATGCCGGGGTCCGAGCCCGCTGCACCGCCACCAATGGTGGTGTAGACGGTTTTTACCTCAGGTACTTTGATGATGCGCTGACGGACCTCTTCGGCCACTTTTTCAGTGAACGCCAGTGAGGTGCCCGGTGGCAGTTCCAGCCCCACCTGGGTCTGCGAGTTGTCATCCGGCGGAATAAAGCCTGTAGGCAGCAAAGGGATCAGGCTGAGCGAAGCCACAAAAAACACCAAGGCACCCAGCGCGGTCAAAAAGCGATGGTTCAAGCACCAGCGCACCATCCGCATGTACACCGGCATCCAGAACGGTACCAGCGCGGGTTTGTTCGTGGGTTTCAACAAATAGGCCGACATCATGGGCGTGAGCAAGCGCGCCACCACCAGCGAGGCGAACACCGCCAGCGCCGCCGTCCAGCCGAATTGCACAAAAAATTTGCCAGCAATACCACTCATAAAGGCAGTGGGCAAAAACACCGCCACCAAAGTAAAGGTGGTGGCGATCACCGCCAACCCGATTTCATCGGCCGCCTCCATGGCCGCCGCGAACGGCGTTTTGCCCATGTGCAGATGCCGCTCGATGTTTTCCACCTCGACGATGGCATCGTCCACCAAAATACCGACCACCAGCGACAAGGCCAGCAAGGTGACCACGTTGATGGAAAAACCAAGAGCCCACATGCCGATGAAGGCCGGCAACACCGACAAGGGCAAGGCCACCGCCGACACAAACGTAGCCCGCATGTCACGCAAAAACAGCCAAACAACAATCACCGCCAACAACGCGCCTTCATAGAGCAAGACCATCGAACCGTGGAACTCTTCTTTAACTGGCGTGACAAAGTCATAGGCGTTGGTGATTTGCGCATCCGGGTGCGCCGCCTTTAACTCGTCCAGGGCTTTGAACACGCGCTCGCCCACATCGACTTCGCTGGCGCCTCTGCTGCGGGTTACTTCAAAACCGACCACCGGTTTGCCGTTCAAAAAGGCCGAGGCACGGCGCTCGGAAAAGGTGTCGGTGATGCTGGCAATATCGCGTAAACGAATGCGACCGCCTTGGCCGACTGACAACTCCATGTCTGCGAGTTCCGCGGCAGAAGCCACCGTGGCAATGGTGCGTAAGGGCTGCTCGCTCCCACCCAAATCGGTGCGCCCGCCTGCGCTTTCGGTTTGCACTTGTTTGAGTTGACGCGACACATCGGCGGCGGAAATACGCAAGGCTTGCATGCGCACCGGGTCGAGTGCAATTTGCACTTCGCGCTGCACGCCGCCCACACGGGTCACAGAACCCACGCCTTTGACCGTCAGCAAACGCCGCACCACGGTTTGATCCACAAACCAGCTCAAGCCTTCTTCGTCAAACAGCGGCGATGCAATCGTGAAAGCCAGCACCGGGGTACCGGCAAAATCGAGTTTTTTGATCACCGGTTCCATCAAATTCGCCGGTAATTCACTGCGTATACCGTTGACGGCGGAACGGATTTCATCCAGCGCTTCCTGGCCCTGTTTTTCAATGCGGAATTCGCAGGTGATCACCACAGAGCCGTCTTGCACCTTGGTGTAAATGTTTTTCAGTCCTTGCACCGACACCACGGCGTTTTCAATTTTGCGAGCCACCTCGGTTTCCATTTGCCCGGGCGCTGCGCCCGGCAAGGCCGCATTCACGATCACGGTAGGCAAATCCAAATCGGGAAAGTTTTGCACTTTCATGCTTTTGAAGGTGAGCAACCCCGCCAAGCTGAGCAACACAAACAGCACCAGGCCGGGCACCGGGTTGCGTATCGACCAAGCGGATACGTTCATGGCACGACTTTCACCAAGTCACCGGCGGTCAAAAAGCCTGCACCGCGCACCACCACTTTGGCATCCGACGGCAAGCTGGAGGTGATCTCCAACAAGTCACCCTGGCGGCGCCCGACACTGACTTTGTGCAAGCTCACGCGCTGGTCGGAACCGACCAAATACAACTGTTGAAAACCGTCACGCACCACGACCGATTGCTGCGGCACCATCAAGGCTGCGCTACTGCTGAATTCGAATTCACCGCGTACAAACATGCCGGGCTTGAGCACGCTGCCCGCCGAGGCAGGCAAATCGACATACACCATACCGGTGCGGTTTTGTGGATCCACTGTCGGCGACACGCTGCGCACTTGTGCATTTACTTCACTGCCATTGGGCCCTGCGATACGCACTTTTTGCCCGGGCTTGATGCGGAACAACTCGGCCGATACGAGGTCGGCGCGCCACTCCAACCGGTTACCACGGATCAAGCGAAACAACTCGGTTCCGACACCCACCACCGCACCGACACTGGCACTGCGTGACGAAATCACACCACCGTCAGGTGCGTGCACCAAGGTTTGCTTCATGCGTAACTCGTGTACCGCCAGGTTGGCCAGCGCGGATTCGACACGCGCTTGCGCCGTCGCCTCGGCGGTCACGTCTTTGTTGAATTGCTGGGTACTAATGACACCGCTGGGCCCCAATGCACGGGCACGATCGGCATTGGCCTTGGCTTCCAAGGCCAGCGCTTTGGTTTCGTTTAACGCGGCCTTGGCTTGGTTAATTTCGGCTATCACGTTGTCGTTAGCAAACACCGCCAGCACCTGCCCCGCACTGACTTGATCGCCGACATTCACCCGCACTTCGGTCAATCGCAAACCACCGATTTCTGCGCCGACGCTGGCTTCCTGCCAAGCGGACACCGTCCCATTGGCGGATAAACGCTGTGACAGGGTTTGCGATTGCGGCTGAGCCACCGTCACCGTCATGGCGGGCTTGGGCGTGACAGCGGGCTTTTTATCGGTTTGTGCGCAGACGTTGAGCGCAATGAATATAAATACGGTACAAAGTACTTGACGGTAAATGCCCCGTCGCTGCTTGACTTGCATGTTTCTGCCTTTTCAGATCCCTGGAACAGGGTCACAACAACCGAAATATATCGGTAGGTTTGAACCTCAAACCAGTTATTCTGCCTTTTCGTGCAGATGATGTACGAAGATTATTCAGGTTTCTCATCTCCAGTGCTCTATCACGGGCTTTGCTGCTGGCACGCAAGTTCCGGGCGCCGATCTGGCAGGGGTGTTTAATGTAGGAGGCTCGGCAGTAGCCAGCTACGTCAGCATTTGGGAGCGACTTCAATGAATCTGGCACAACTGCTCGTGCGGGCCGCCCGCAGCTATCCTGAACGCCCGGCTGTTCTATGGGGCGCCGACGTCCTACGCAACTACCGGCAACTGGCCGATCGCAGCGCACGCGTGGCCAGTTATCTGAAGCATGTGTTGGGCCTTAAACCAGGCGATCGTGTTGCGCTCTACATGGCCAACCATGCTGACTACCTGGAAATCTTGTATGCCACCTGGTGGGCCGGCTTGGTTGTGGTTCCTGTCAATGCGAAACTCCATGCGAAAGAAGTGCTTTTCATCCTCGAGGACGCTCAGGCCAGCGCGCTTTTTGTCACCGCTGATCTGGCAGCAGGCCTCAAGTCTTTATTGCCGACTGGCAGTTCAATGCGCGGGGTATTCACACCTGGAGAGCTGGGATACGCCGAAATGCAAAACGTAGGCCCCATACATACCGTGTACCGCGCACCAGAAGATCTGGCGTGGTTGTTCTATACCTCCGGCACCACAGGTCGCCCGAAGGGCGTGATGCAGTCGCACCGAAACCTCTATGCCATGACTAGCTGCTACTTTAGTGATGTAGATAGCGTCGAAGTGGATGATGCCTGGGTGTATGCGGCCCCCATGTCGCATGGTGCCGGCCTGTATAACTTTCCCTTTGTGGCCCGTGCTGCCCGCCACGTGGTGCCGGTATCCGGTGGATTCGACCCAGCGGAACTTGTAGCTCTGTCGCAGCAGGTGGGTAATCTGTGTCTGTTTGCGGCGCCCACCATGGTCAAGCGCCTGGTCGAGTACATCCAAGCGGTGAGGGCTCCAGTAGAAGGCTTCAAAACCATTGTTTATGGTGGCGGACCCATGTACGTAGAAGACATCCAGAATGCACTCCAGACCATGGGGCCGCGCTTTGTGCAGATCTATGGTCAAGGCGAGTCGCCCATGACGATTACTGCGCTCTCGCGATGGCACCTGGCTGAGCAAAACCATCCGCAGTGGACCACACGCATTGCTTCTGTCGGTCACGCCCAGTCACTGGTGGACGTACGCGTGGTGAATGAAGCCGGCGACACACTGCCCGACGATTCGACCGGAGAAATCGTCGTGCGCGGCGAGACGGTCATGTCCGCTTACTGGCGAAACCCTGAGGCCACTTCTAAAACACTACGCGATGGCTGGCTTTGGACCGGTGACATGGGGGCCATGGACGCGCATGGCTTTCTGACATTGAAAGACCGCTCCAAGGACGTGATCATTAGCGGTGGATCAAATATCTACCCACGCGAAGTAGAAGAGGTGTTGATGCGCCACCCGGCAGTGCAGGAAGTGTCCGTCATAGGCCAACCGGACGCGCAGTGGGGAGAAGTGGTGGTGGCATTTGTCGTGGGACACGGTCTGGATGCAAGTGCCTTGGACGCTCTGTGTTTGGACCACATAGCGCGTTTCAAACGCCCCAAGGCATACCATTTTGTCGAATCTCTGCCCAAAAACAATTACGGTAAGGTGCTCAAGTCTGACTTGCGTGAACAACTGAGCAAGAAATAAATGCCCTGCTCCCCATCAATCGCACCCAACATCCTTCCCAGAAGTCCTCAATGGTGTCGGCTGCTGGGTGCCGCGTAAGCGGCAAATAGCTAGCTCCCACCTAGAATGACAACACCAAACTAATGAAAGTTGCTGGGTTATGCAGACTGCCTCCGAAAACCTTGATGGGCTTGAATGGAATCACTGGCCAGCCGATCAGGTCGCCATCCGAGGTAAAGCGCAATGGAAGGAGCTACTGGGCAGTGCTTCGGCGTGCCAGAACGATATAACGATGGGAGTTGTTCGGCTCAGACAGCACGAGTCCCTTGAGCCGCATCGCCATTCACAAGCTGAAACTTATTACACACTTTCAGGACGTGGGACGGTCACCATTGAGGGTGTTGTGCATAGCGTAGAGCCCGGAAGAATGCTGTTCATTCCAGGTAACGCTCAGCACCAGATCAATAACGTTCATGAAGAGGACCTGATGATTCTTTATGTGTTTGCTGTCCGTGATTTCAGCGAGATTCAGTACCACTTTTAACTGGGCAGCATCCCATGCCAAACCCATTGCCGCGTGATGTGAATCGGTAGCAGCCAAGCTCGTCGGGTGGCCTGTGCTTAAACAGGCGGCGTTGGCAACGCACAAGGCGTGCAGAACCCAGAATTTCCGATTGAATCGCGTGCAGTATTACTCCGAAAACTTGGGTGCTCGCTTTTCCACAAACGCCATAACGGCCTCCTTGTGCGCAGCTGTCTTGTGCGCAATGGCTTGAAAGCCAGCAGAAATTTCGAGCAGCGAATCCAGGCTACTGTTCTGACCTTCACGCAATAAGCGTTTGGTCATGCGCAGAACGCCGCCCGGGTTTGCTGCAATTTTCCGGGCCAGCGCGCGCGCCTCGTCCATCAAGGATTCTGGGGCAACGACTCGCGATACAAGACCGCAGGCCAGTGCCTCCTGAGCGGAAATCCCCTCGCCGGTAAATGCCATCTCGGCCGCCTTGGACATACCCACGACGCGCGGCAACAGCCAGGCACCTCCGTCGCCAGGAACAATACCGACCTTGACAAAGCTTTCTGCGAACGTGGCCTTATCGGAGGCAATTCGGATGTCGCACATGCAGGCCAGGTCCAGCCCTGCACCAATCGCTGGACCGTTGACTGCAGCGATTACCGGAACATCCAAATTGAACAAGGCCTTTGGTAATCGTTGGATGCCATTGCGATACTCGTCTCGGATAAGCTCAGGCGACATGTCCTGCGTAAAGAAGCGCTGCATATCCTTGACGTTGCCACCCGAACTGAACACGGGTCCTTCGGCCGCAAGAATGACAACGCGAATGCTGCGGTCGGTGGTGATCGCCGCGCAGGCTTGCACGAACTCATCTACCGCACTGTTACCCGTCAGCGCATTGCGTGTCGCGGGCTGGTTCATGGTCAGCGTGAGAATGGCTCCGTCACGCTCTGATTTCAAAAAAGTAGCCATGGGTTTTTCACCTCAATCAATGTCGGTGGTCGCTCGAAGCATGTCAAGTGCGCAGCCGCTGTAGTGGTTCACCAAGTCGGCGCCTAGCACGTCGTGCCAATAAGACTCAGAGCCGCCTGCCTGACGCCAAAGGTGAAGGCGACGGGTAAAGAGTTGCAAATCAAACTCGGCGGTAAATCCGATGGCTCCATGGATGGAGTGGCTCAGTGACGCCACTTCCAACGCGGCTTCGCTGGTGCGCGCTTTGGCAATGGCTACCCGCAGCCGATCTGGCGTGGCGCTAACCGATTGGCATCCAATCTGCGCCGCCATCCGTGCTGCGAATACATGCTCCGAGATCACGCTGAGTTGGTGCTGGATCGCCTGAAATTTTCCGATGGGCCGACCGAATTGATTGCGGTCGTTTGCATAGTGCAGGGTGCGGGAAAACACCGTCATGAGCGCGCCAGCAAGTTGCGCGGCATAAATGCAGGCTTGGACTGTCTGCACATCGTGGGTGCAGTCCACCTGCAGACCTTCTCTGGCGTTGGCGGACCATTCCATCGCCGCATCAAGACAAAACCCTGCTTCTGAAATCCGTGCTTCCCTGGCTGGAAGCAGCAGGCAATGAGACGCCTGAGACACGAGTACCCAGTCAGCCACCCGGCCATTGCGCACGTTATCGCAGACAACGCGCCCGCCCGGGTCTGTAGCTGCAAGCCCAAAAGTGATGCTCCCACGCGGAATAAGCGCACCTGCTTTGGCCAGAAAAGCGCGTGCCAGCACCGTTTCGGCCAATGGCAAGGGCAAGGCATAGGCGCCGCACAACTCCAGTACCGGATAGAGTTCCGACAGGGTCAGGCCAGCGCCACCACAATCCTCGTTCACCAGCGCATCGGCAAAGCCTGCGTTTTCGATGAACTGCCACAGCGGCTGAGCCGACTGCCCAGCCTCGATTTGACGCACTACCTGGGTAGTGCACTGTTCCACCAGCAACTGGCGGACCGCGTTAGCAAACAGATCATCCACCTGAGCCTCCCTTAACGCAGACCAAGGCCACGCGCGATCATTCCGCGCAAGATCTCACGGGTGCCGCCGCGCAACGAGTAGGACGGCGCAACCTGAGTGACAAAATTCAAGGTCTGCAACAATTCCAGCGGAGCGTTTTGCGCCGCCCGCGAGAACAGGTCATCAGCGATGGCCGCCGGGATCATTTGTTCAACACCCGTGCCCAAATCCTTGACCAAGGCCGCCTCGATGATCGGGCTCTCACCATGGGCCAACTTCTCGGTTACCGCGATGGACATAGCGCGCAAGGGTGCCAACTGAGCAAATATCTTCCCGGCCAACCGCAAGGACTCGGGTGTGCGACCGGATTCGGTTCGAACGAACTCGAGCCATTGGTCAAATAGCACGATGCTGGAATAAAAGCGCTCCGGCCCGCTGCGTTCAAAGGCCAGCTCGGCCGTAACCTGTTCCCAGCCTTTACCTTCTTCACCAATCAGTGCGTCGTCTGCAAGCTGCACCTTGTCAAAAAAAACTTCGCAAAAATGGCTGTCACCTGACATGTCTGTGATCGGGCGCACCGTAACCCCTGGCAAGGACAGATCCACGATCACTTGCGACAGCCCTTTCTGGCGGTCTGCCGCATCACCCGAGGTGCGAACCAGTGCAATCATGAACTGGCAGGCTTGTGCGTTGGTAGTCCAGATTTTTTGCCCATTCAGCGTCCAGCCGTGCTCTGATTTAACCGCTCGGGACGTTATGCTGGCCAAGTCAGAACCGGAATTGGGCTCACTCATGCCAATGCAAAAGAACGACTCACCGCGGCAAATTGGCGGCAGGTAGAACTTTTTTTGGGCTTGTGTGCCGTACTTCAGGATCAGTGGGCCACTTTGTCGATCAGCAATCCAGTGTGATCCCACCGGTGCGCCAAAGTTAAGGAACTCTTCGACCAGAACATAGCGGGCAAATGGACTGCGCCCACCGCCGCCGTATTCTGTTGGCAAGGTAATGCCGAGCCAGCCTTGGCGGCCCAATTCGCGACTGAATTTTGTATCGTACCCAGACCACGACTTGGCGCGTATCCGTGCCGGTACGTCACGCATTGCACGCGTCAAGAACTCCCTCACTGGCAGCCGTAAGGCTTCGTCCTCGGCGGGAATACAGCTTAAAGAGAGCGAATCAAGCGCGCTCATCCCAGTACTCCCTGTTTTTCCAAACTATCAATTGCTTCTTGAGACAGCCCCAGCACTTCGCTCAGCACCTGACGGGTGTCCTGTCCAAGTTGGGGCGGGGCTGTGCGGTATTGGACTGGTGTGTCAGAAAGTCGGATAGGGCTGCCGACCAAGGGAATCTCGCCGGCCACCGGATGGGACATTTCGATTTGCATGCCGCGTGCCTGAACATGCGGATCCGCAAACACATCGGCAATCGTGTTGATCGGCCCGCAGGGGACACCCTCGTTTTCAAGCAGGGCGATCCAATCAGATGTGGTGCGTTTACGCGTTACCTGACGCATCAATGGAATCAACTCCAAACGATAGGTAACGCGCGCCGAATTCGTCCGGAAACGGGGGTCCTGCGCCCACTGCGCGTTCTCGGCAGCTGCGCAGAATTTCGCAAATTGGCCATCGTTTCCAATGGCCAAAATCATGTGACCGTCAGCGGTTGGGAAGTCTTGGTAAGGCACGGTGTTGGGATGCGCATTGCCCATGCGTTTGGGTGAATTCCCGCTGTAAAGGTAGTTCATGCTCTGGTTAGCCAGGCATGCAACCTGCACATCCAGCAGGGCCAAGTCGATGTGCTGACCTACGCCGCTGACTTCTCGCGCCGAAAGTGCGGCCAGAATCGAAGTCGAGGCATACAAGCCAGTCATGATGTCGGTCATCGCCACGCCCACCTTAACCGGGCCGGCACCTTCTTCTCCATCCGGTCGGCCCGTGATGCTCATCAGCCCGCCCATACCCTGAATAAGGAAGTCGTAACCGGCGCGGTGCGCATACGGACCGGTCTGGCCAAAGCCAGTGATGGAGCAATAAACAATGCGCGGATTGATCGCCTGCAGCGAGACATAGTCAAGACCGTACTGTACGAGGCTGCCGGTTTTGAAATTTTCAATAACAACGTCGCAGGTCTTTGCCAACTCACGCACCAGTAACTGTCCCTCAGGCTGGGTAAAGTCTACGGTGATTGATTTCTTGTTGCGGTTGGTGCACAGGTAGTAGGCGGAATCGGATGTGGCCTGACCCTGTGCGTCTTTGAGATAAGGTGGGCCCCACAGGCGGGTGTCGTCGCCAGTACCAGGTCGCTCGACCTTGATCACATCAGCGCCGAGGTCGCCGAGTGTCTGCCCCGCCCATGGTCCAGCGAGTACCCGTGAAAGATCAAGAACGCGGATGTGAGACAGGGCGCCCCTGGTCGACTTTTGCATTTGATTCCTGTGATTTACTTTCGTTCAAGCTACACCTTTGTGGCCTTGCGCTGCCAGATTCGGTTCCCCGAATTCTTGGGTATTCGCTTTTCATCCGGGCCACCGCGCGTAACCTCAGCGCCCGGCGCTGATAAGGTATTGTTGAACCACCCTGGGATCCCTGGAAGCCCGTTGGTTTAAGTCGTTCCACTGCTGCGGTTTGACTGGTAAGTGGCCGATAGTAATTGCCTTTAGCTTCGGCAGGAAAAATATACCCAATTGGTTCAAGCACCCGTTGGTCACCAAAGTGTTGCACCCCGCGGGCTTGCGTGTTGACGCCGACATTAAGTTGACCTATTGGGGTGCTGCGGCGCCAACAGTGCGATAGTCTTACTCCACCGTCACCGACTTCGCCAAATTCCTGGGCTTGTCCACATCCGTGCCCCGCGCACACGCCGTGTGGTAGGCCAGCAGTTGCAGCGGCACCACGTGCAGAATGGGCGAGAGCACGCCGTAGTGCTCGGGCATGCGGATGACGTGGATGCCTTCGCTGCTGTCGATGCGGGTGTCGGCGTCGGCCAGCACATAGAGCACGCCGCCGCGGGCGCGCACCTCGTGCATATTGCTTTTGAGCTTTTCCAGCAGCGCGTCGTTGGGCGCCACCGTGACCACCGGCATGGCGCTGGTCACCAGCGCCAGCGGACCGTGCTTGAGTTCGCCCGCCGCATAGGCCTCGGCGTGGATATAGGTGATTTCCTTGAGCTTGAGCGCGCCTTCCAGCGCGATGGGGTAATGCGTGCCCCGGCCCAGAAACAGCGCGTTTTCTTTGGACGCAAACTCTTGCGCCCAAGCAATCACCTGCGGCTCCAGCGCCAGCACCGCTTGCAAGGCGGCGGGCAGGTGGCGCATGGCTTTGAGGTGCTCTGCCTCTTGCGTGTCGCTGAGCAAGCCCTTGGTTTGCGCCAGCGCCAGGGTCAGCAAAAACAGGGCCGCGAGCTGGGTGGTGAATGCCTTGGTCGATGCCACGCCAATCTCGGTGCCCGCGCGGGTGACGTAGGCCAGCTGGCACTCGCGCACCATGGCCGAGGTGGCTACGTTGCAAATGGTGAGCGTGTGCGCCATGCCCAGGCCTTGGGCGTGGCGCAGGGCGGCCAGGGTGTCGGCGGTCTCGCCGGACTGGCTGAGCGTCACCACCAGCGTGCGCGGGTCGGGCACCGAGTCGCGATAGCGGTATTCGCTCGCAATCTCCACCTGGCAGGGTAGCTTGGCGATGGCCTCGATCCAGTACTTGGCCACGCAGCCGCTGTAGTAGCTGGTGCCACAGGCCAAAATTAGCAGCCGGTCAATGGCCTTAAAGACGCTGTAGGCGCCGTCGCCAAACAGCTCGGGCGTGATGCCTTCCACGCCTTCCAGGGTGTCGGCCACGGCGCGCGGCTGCTCAAAAATCTCTTTTTGCATGTAGTGGCGGTAGGGGCCGAGTTCGGCCGCGCCGCTGTGGGCTTGCACGGTTTGCACCGCTCGCGTTACCGGGCGGCGGGCGCGGTCTTCAATCCAGTATTTGCCCAGCTGTATGTCCACCGCGTCGCCTTCTTCGAGGTAGACGATCTGGTCGGTCACCCCGGCTAAGGCCATGGCGTCGCTGGCCAAAAAGGTTTCGCTGAAATCTTTGCCCACGCCCAAAATCAGGGGTGAACCGGCGCGGGCGCCCACCACGCGGTGCGGCTCGTCTTTGTGGAACACCGCCACCGCATAAGCACCATGCAGCTGCGCCAGCGCGGCCTTGACGGCGTCAAACAAATCACCCTGGTACAGGCTGTCCACCAAGTGGGCGATCACTTCGGTGTCGGTCTGGCTGGTAAATACATAGCCCTTGGCCTGCAAGGCGGCGCGCA
>CAMDKE010000045.1 GCA_945901215.1 Comamonas sp. lk | reverse complement strand
CTGGTACTCCAGCATGAGGAAGCCGCCCATACCCTGTGCGCCGCAGCGCAAACAGCACCCGCAACACCACGGCAAAGGCGGAATCGTACTTGAAGTATGTACATTCAGGATGTACATTAACAAGATCGAGTTCAAGGGAGATTTCTGATGGAAGCCACCGCCAAAGTGTTTACCAACGGCAACAGCCAGGCTGTGCGCCTGCCCAAGCCGTTTCGCCTGGAGACGTCTGAGGTGTGGATCAGCCGCGATGCGCAGACCGGCGACATCATTCTTCGCCCCAAACCCAGCGAGGCTGAGCGCCAGGCGCAGCTGGCTGAGCTGCTGAACCTGATTGACCACAACACCGATCGCACCGAGTTCCTGCCACCGCGTTCGCCAGAGCCACCCCGCAATCCGCTAGTCTGACGCTAGCCCCCAAGTTATGACCGCGCGCTATCTGGCCGACAGCAACATCCTGAGCTACTTCATTCGCGGGGGCTATGCGGACCTGCGCGCCCGCATGGCTGCTGAGCTGGCTCGTCAGACGGTGGTTACTTCGGCCATTTGCCGCGCCGAGCTGCGCTTCGGGCAAAGCGGCTTGGGCGCACAAGACAAGCGCCAGCGCATGATTGACCTGTGTTTGCTGCAAGTGCCGGCCTTGCCTTGGACCGACGAAGTAGCCGACGCCTACGGCCCCTTGGCGCACAAATTGCGGCAGTTGGGCCGCCCGATTGGCGCCATGGACACACTGATCGCCGCCCACGCACTGGCCCAAGGCCTGGTGCTGGTCACCCACAACACCCGCCACTTTGAAGGCGTTGAGGGTTTGCGGGTGGAAGACTGGGTGGCGGTGCAAGCTTGAGGCTTGCAGCGCTCTGCCAAGCCAATTTGCGTTCCCAGAACCGTGCGCGTTTTTTACTGAAAATTCACGAATGACCGACGACCTTTTGACCCCCTTGACCCCACCGCCTGAAGGCGACGACCAGCTCAACCTGGCCACTTACGCCCAGCGCGCCTACTTGGAATACGCCTTAAGCGTGGTCAAAGGCCGCGCCTTGCCCGATGTGTGCGACGGCCAAAAGCCGGTGCAGCGGCGGATTTTGTATTCCATGTCGCGCATGGGTTTGGGCTTTGGGGGAGCCAATGGCAATACCGGGGCCAAGCCGGTGAAAAGTGCCCGTGTGGTGGGGGACGTGCTGGGCCGCTTTCACCCGCATGGCGACCAGGCGGCGTATGACGCGCTGGTGCGCATGGCGCAGGACTTTTCGCAGCGCTACCCGCTGATTGACGGGCAGGGCAACTTTGGCTCGCGCGACGGCGATGGGGCCGCCGCCATGCGCTACACCGAGGCGCGCTTGGCCAAAATTACCAGCTTGTTGTTGGACGAAATTGACCAGGGAACGGTGGACTTCCAAGCCAATTACGACGGCTCCACCGAAGAGCCGCGCCAGTTGCCCGCGCGCCTGCCGTTTGCCTTGCTCAACGGCGCCAGCGGCATTGCGGTCGGCCTTGCCACCGAGATTCCAAGCCACAACCTGCGCGAAATTGCCGATGCCTGCGTGGCGTTGATCAAAACGCCCACGCTGAGTGACGCCGATTTGTACGCGCTTGTGCCTGGGCCGGATTACCCGGGCGGCGCGCAAATCATCAGCCCGGCAGGCGATATTGCCGATGCGTACCGCACCGGGCGCGGCTCGCTCAAAGTGCGTGCACGCTGGAAGATTGAAGACCTGGCGCGCGGCCAGTGGCAGCTGGTGGTAACCGAGTTGCCCCAGGGCGTGAGCAGCCAGCGTGTGCTCGAAGAAATCGAGGAGCTGACCAACCCCAAGATCAAGGCCGGCAAAAAAGCGCTGTCGCAAGACCAGACCCAGCTCAAGGCCAGCATCCTGGCCGTGCTGGACCTGGTGCGCGACGAGTCGGGTAAAGAAAACGCGGTGCGCCTGGTGTTTGAACCCAAGACCAGCCGCATTGAACAGCAAGAACTCATCACCGCGCTCCTGGCGCATACCAGCTTGGAGTCTTCAAGCCCGATCAACTTGACCATGGTGGGGCTGGACGGGCGGCCCACGCAAAAGTCGTTTCGCCAGATGCTGTCCGAATGGATCGCGTTTCGCCAAACCACGATCGAGCGGCGCTCGCGCCACCGCTTGGGCAAGGTGCTAGACCGCATTCATATTCTGGAAGGGCGCCAGACCGTTCTGCTCAATATTGACGAGGTGATTGCCATCATCCGCCAGTCCGACGAGCCCAAGTCGGCGTTGATGGCGCGTTTCAACCTGTCCGATCGCCAGGCTGAAGACATTCTGGAAATCCGGCTGCGCCAGTTGGCCCGCCTAGAGGCCATCAAGATCGAGCAAGAGCTATCGGAATTGCGCACCGAGCAGCAAAAACTCGAAGAAATTTTGGGCAATCCCTCAAGCCTGCGCCGCCTGATGGTCAAAGAAATAGAGGCGGACGCCAAAACTTTTGCCGACCCGCGCCGCACGCTGATTCAAGAACAGAAAAAGGCCGTGGCCGAAGTCAAGGTGGTTGACGAGCCAGTGACGGTGGTGGTCAGCGACAAAGGCTGGGTGCGCACCCGCACCGGTCACGGCCATGAGGCTGCTACGTTTGCCTTCAAGGCGGGCGACGCGCTCTACGGCACTTTTGAGTGCCGCAGCGTGGACACCTTGCTGGCGTTTGGCTCGAATGGGCGGGTGTATTCGGTGGCCGTGTCCTTGCTGCCCGGCGGGCGGGGGGACGGCCAGCCCCTGACCAGCTTGATTGAGCTGGAATCTGGCACCCAGGTGCTGCACTACTTCGCCGGGCCGGCCAGCGCGCAGCTGCTCTTGTCGGGCAGCGGTGGCTATGGCTTTATGGCGTCGGTGGACAACATGGTGTCGCGGCAAAAAGCGGGCAAGGCATTTGTGACCTGTAACCCTGGCGAGACCTTATGCGCTCCCTCGCTGGTGGCGGGCGCCAGCCTTGCGCAAATGCCGGGTGCGGCGGCAGGGCCTGCACTGCTCAACACCACGCGGGCGCTGGTGGCCCCGGCGACCGACGTGGCCTGCGCGTCCACCCTGGGCCGCATCCTGACTTTCAAGTTGTCTGAACTCAAAACCATGGAAAAAGGCGGGCGTGGCCTGATGCTGCTGGCGCTGGAGGGCAAAGACACGCTGGCTGGCGCGGCCGCGTACACCCGAAGCATCCGCATTGCAGGCATTGGGCGCGGTGGCAAGGAGCGCGACGAGACCTTGGAGATTCGTAGCCTGAACAACGCGCGCGCGCTGCGCGCGCGAAAGGGCAAGGCAGCGGATCTGGGCTTTAAGCCGAATGCCGTATGGCGCCTTGAGTAAGCTTGGACCATGACGCAAAAAAAGATACTGGTGGTGGGCGGCGGCATCGGCGGCCTGGCCACTGCGCTGGCCTGCGGCGCGCGCGGTTTGCCGGTGCAGCTAATCGAGAAAAAGCCGGTATTTTCGGAAGTGGGTGCAGGCATCCAGCTCAGTCCCAATGTTGTGCGCTTGATTGAGGGCTGGGGGCTAGCCAGCGGTTTGGACGCTGTGGGTTACTTCCCGCCCTTGCTGCAGGTGCGCAACGCGCAGTCGGGCTTGGTGCTGGGCCAACTCGCCTTGGGCGCTCGCGCGGTGCAGCGTTATGGTGCCCGCTACGCCACTATTGCCCGTGCTGATTTGCACACGCTGCTATTGGACGCCGTTCAGGCCCAGGGCAGCACCCATTTGCTGCTCAACAATGCCTTGCAACTCGTGAGCCAGGACACCAATGCGGTGCAAGTGACCACCACCGACGGCCACCAGCGCCGTGCCAACGTGGTCATAGGCGCCGACGGTTTGTGGAGCCATGTGCGCGACTGTGTGCGCACTGACGCGCAGCCTCGCTTTAGCGGCCACCTGGCCTACCGCGCCATGGTGCCGCAGGCTGCGCTGCCTCTGGCGCTGCGCAGCGACGTCATCACCGCCTGGTTGGGGCCACAGTTTCACGCGGTGCAGTACCCGGTGCATGGTGGCCAATGGCTCAATGTGGTGGTGATCGTTGAAGGTCCGTCGCCCCAGGATATCCACCACTGGGACCACGAGGCCAACGCCCGTGACCTGCACACCCGCATGGACGGCACCGCCAGCGCACTGCAAGACCTGGTGGCCGCCATAAAGGCCTGGCGCCTGTGGCCGCTCAACGGTTTGCCGCACCTGCGCAGCGCCAAAGAACTGGCCTTTGGCCGCATCGCACTGATGGGCGACGCAGCCCACCCCATGTTGCCCTACCTTGCCCAAGGCGCGGGCATGGCCATTGAAGACGCCGCCGCTTTGGCCGATGTATTGGCCCAATCCGATGTGGGTGATGCAAGCGCACTAGAGCGTTACGCCCAAAACCGATGGCGCCGCAACGCCCGCGTGCAGGCGCGCGCCCAGCGCAACGGCGAGATATTCCACGCGACCGGCTTGCAACGCTGGGGCCGCGACACCGCCATGCACGTGCTGGGGCAGCGCTTGCTGGACGTGCCGTGGTTGTACAGGGGTGGGTGAGCGCGGCTAGGCGCGATCTGACCGGATCACAAGTTTGCGGTAGAGGGTCTGCCGACTGATCCCGAGTTGGCGCGCTGCTTGTGAAACGTTGCCTTTGCTGTCCGCCAGCGCCTGTTGCATGGCATCCATGGTCATGGATTGAAGATTTTTCCCCGTCATATTCGGCGCACCTTTTGCGTCCTGTATGTTGGTCTGCCGGAGGTCGTGCGCGATATCGTCAGGCAGGTGGTCCCATTCAATGCATTGTTCATCGGTGTCCAGCATGGCGCTTGCGGTTCGTAGCACGTTGGACAATTGACGAAGGTTTCCAGGCCAGGAATGCAAGGCCATTCGTGCCAACAAGTCGGCATTGATACGGATGTCGCACTGGGGGTTCAGCCCGGTCAGCAATCGGTGGACCAAGGCCTTGAAATCGGTTCGTTCGCGCAGTGGTGGCAGTTTAAGTGTGAGCCCGTTGATGCGGTAGTACAAGTCGCTGCGAAAGCGCCCGCGCTCGGTTTCTGCCTGCAAATTGTGGTGTGTTGCGCAAACCAGAGCGAAATCCACCTCAACGCCGGGCCCACCGCCCAGTGGGGTCACGCAGCGTTCTTGCAGTACGCGCAGCAAGCGGGATTGCATGGACAGTGGCATGTCACCAATTTCATCCAAGAGTAGCGTGCCACCATGGGCCTCGCGCAGTCGGCCCAGACTACCCTCTTTTCTCGCCCCGGTAAAGGCGCCAGGCACATAACCAAACAATTCGGCTTCGATCAGGTGCTCTGGAATGGCGCCGCAGTTGATGGCGACAAACGGCCCGTTGCAGCGCGCACTTGAATCATGCATCGCGCGCGCAAAGTACTCCTTGCCAACGCCAGACTCGCCCAAGATCAGAACCGGTATCGGCTTGTCCAGCATGCGGCGGGCTTTGTCGGCGGCACTGCGCCAGGCCAGATCTCCGGTGTCCAGGCCTGCAAGGGCGTCAACAGGGGCGCGCTCGCTGCGGGCGTGCGGTGGGATCACCATCGACGCAGACTTGGCGCGCTCACCTTGGATCGTGGCAAAAACCGCGCTGCCGTTGCGCAAGCGCAGCCGTGTTGCCTGACCGGGTTTGCGCAGGCAGTGCGACAACACGTCGTCCATACGCAGATCGACCACGCTGTTCAACTGGGTCTTACCCAAATGCGCGGGGTTGAGCTGAAAAAGCGCTATGGCGGCTCGGTTGGCACCCACTATCCAGCCGTCATCGGACACCGCAACAATGCCTTCAGCCACCGTGCCGATCCCTTCGGCATGGGTGTGAATGTGCAGTCGAATCGAGCGGCCAAAGCCTGTCGTGATGAGCCGGTTCTCGATCATGCGGGCTGCGGTGTTGACCAGACCCAGGGTGTGGGGATGGCCGTTGTGCTGATCGCCGGAAATGTCAAGAACGCCCACCAGGCGGCCGGTTGCCGAAAGGATGGGCGAGGCGGCGCAGGTCAGGAAACTGTTGCGCTCCAGGAAATGCTCGGCGCCATGAATTTCGACGCTGCTGCCTTCAGCCAGCGCCGTTCCAATGGCGTTGGTTCCCCGGTGCGCTTCATGCCAAGAGGCGCCGCAAGACAAGGCAACGCGTTGCGCCTTGTCCAGAAAAACGGGGTCACCCAGCGTATGCATCAACGTACCCCTGTCGTCGGCCAATACCACCACGTTTTGGCCATGGCGCACCTGCTCAAACAGGTACTCCATGATGGGACGTGAGTGCGCGAGCAGCTCGTGGTTTCGCAGCAAGATTTGGCCGATCTCGGCGCCGCTGCTGTGCTCTGTGGCATGCACTCCCTCGTCCGGCAACAAACCGGCGGCCAGACTGCGACTCCACGAGCGGGCAAGCCGTTCATCGATTCCACCGCTTGGGATCGAACCAAACTTGCGAAGGTGTTGGCGGGCATGGCGAATCGCCACGCCACGCTGGGCTGTTTGCAATGTATCTCCTGGGCAGACTTGAAGTCCGTTCTAAAGAAACTGAACCAGTTCAAGCCTACCGAAGAAACGGTTGTTTGACGATATGAACAGCCGTGCATAGCGAGGCAGCTTTGGGCACGTCGCGCTTTGATCGAGGGACACCACCCACTTTTTCCCTCGAGGGGCCGGAAGGCAAGGCATTCCATACCCGGTCGCGTGTTTTTAGCGAAGAGGAAATGGCGGAGCTGTTCGCCGCCTAGTTCGAATCCGCACCCGTTGCCTTAGGGCGCCCTACGCTCAGGTTACCGCGTGCTGCTGATGAAAGGCTGGCAACTTCCATTCCTCGCTGACCAGAACCTGGCGCAAATGCTCCACCGCGTTCCACACATCTTCAAACCCGATGTACAGCGGCGCAAAGCCAAAGCGCAAGATGTCCTTGTGCGCGCCGCCGTCGCCGGCCCGGTAGTCGCCAATCACGCCACGCGCGATCAGTGCCTGCACGATCGCAAATGCGCCCGAGCCTGAATCGCCGCCTTCCCCGTGTTCGCGTGTTAAACAAACCTGTGAGCCGCGTCGGGCGTGTTCGCGCGGTGTGGCCAGACCCAGGCCGAAGCCCCGGCAGTTTTCTTCGACCAGCGTAATGAACAAATCGGTCAATGCCAGCGACTTGGCGCGCAGCGCCACCATGCCGCCCAGAGGCTCGGCGGCCTTCAATGCGTCCAGACCGCATTCCAGCAATGCCAAACTCACGATGGGCTGCGTGCCGCACAGGTAGCGGTCAATCCCGGGCGCGGGCTGGTAGTCCGGCGTAAAGGCAAACGGGGCCGCGTGGCCCCACCAGCCAGAGAGTGGCTGCAAAAAGGGGAGGTCGGTACGCTGCGTGTGGCGCGGGTTGACCCAGACAAAGGCCGGTGCGCCTGGGCCGCCGTTGAGGTATTTATAACCACAGCCCACCGCAAAGTCGGCGTCTGCTGCGCCCAGGTGCACCGGCACCGCGCCTGCGCTGTGCGCCAGGTCCCACACCATCAGGACGCCTGCGGCGTGCGCCGCTTGGGTTACGGCAGTCAGATCATGCATGGCGCCGGTGCGGTAATTCACGTGGGTCAGCATCAGCACCGCGGTGTCGGCGTCCAGCGCAGCGCAGATGGAGTCATGTTCCACCAGTTTGAGGGCGTAGCCGCGTTGGGCGCACAGGCCTTCGGCAATATAAAGGTCGGTTGGAAAGTTGCTGCGCTCGCTGACGATGGTGCGCCGCGTGGGTTGGTCCTTGGCGGCGATGGACAGCGCGGCGGACAAAACTTTGAACAGGTTGATGGAGGTGGAGTCGGTGGCCACCACTTCGCCCGAACCTGCGCCAATCAAGGGGGCTATTTTGTCGCCTAGGCGCTGGGGCAGGTCAACCCAGCCCGCTGCGTTCCAGGAGCGGATCAGGCCCCGGCCCCATTCCTGGCTCACCACCTGCGCAGCGCGTGCAGGGGCGCTCTCAGGCATGACGCCCAAAGAATTGCCGTCGAGGTAAATCAGCCCATCAGGAATGGAGAAAAGATCGCGCAGCGGGCGCAGTGGGTCGGTGGCGTCAAGCCGCTGGCAGTCCGGCAAATTGAGCATGCGGACCTAGTCCTGGCGCCCGAGCAGCAAGTACTCCATCAATGCCTTTTGCACGTGCATGCGGTTCTCGGCCTCGTCCCAGACCACGCTCTGCGGCCCGTCGATTACGTCGGCGTCCACCTCTTCGCCCCGGTGCGCGGGCAGGCAGTGCATGAACAGCGCGTCGGGCGCGGCCGCAGCCATCATGGTGTTGCTCACCCGCCAGGAGGCAAAGGCTTTCAGTCTGGCCTCGTTTTCCGCCTCATAGCCCATGCTGGTCCACACATCTGTGGTAACCAGATCTGCGCCTGCGCAGGCGCTCAAAGGGTCGCCAAAGACCTTGTAGCTATCGGCGCAGCGCAGGCCAGCGACCGATTGGTCGATCTCGTAGCCGCTGGGGGTGCTGACGTGCACCTTAAAGCCCAGCAAGTCTGCCGCCTGCAGCCAGGTGTTGGCCATGTTGTTGCCGTCGCCCACCCAGGCCACGGTTTTGCCTTGGATGGCGCCGCGGTGTTCGATGTAGGTAAATATGTCGGCCAATATCTGGCAGGGGTGAAACTCGTTGGTCAGGCCGTTGATCACCGGCACCCTGGAGTGCGCAGCAAAGCGCTCGATCTTGGTTTGCTCAAAAGTGCGAATCATTACGATGTCAGTCATGCGGCTGATGACTTTGGCGCTGTCTTCGATCGGCTCAGCGCGCCCGAGCTGGCTGTCGCCCGTAGTCAGATGCACCACACTGCCGCCCAACTGGTACATGCCGGCCTCAAAGCTCACTCGCGTGCGGGTGGAGGCTTTCTCAAAAATCATGGCCAGGGTGCGGTCGGCCAGGGTGTGGTGTTTTTCGTAGGCCTTGAACTTCTTCTTGATCAGCGCGGCGCGCGCGAACACATAGGCGCATTCGTCAGCGCTTAGGTCATTGAATTGCAGGTAGTGTTTCATGGGGTGGTTTTCATTCAATGGCAGCATCAGGGTGCCAGAAACACGCGAATCAGCGGGCACAAAATCGCCACGATCTCGTCGGCCTCCCGGGTCGTCAAAATCAGCGACGGCACCAGACGCACCACCGAATCGGCGGTCACGCTGATCAAAAGGCCATGGTCGGCGCACTTCTGCGTTAGCGCCCCGCAGGGTTTGGCCAGCTCAATACCCAGCATCAGGCCCAACCCCCGTATTTCTTTGACCGATCCGCTGGCCAGTTCAGCGCTCAGTGCTGCGGTCAGCCCGGTTTTCAGGTGCTCGCCCACGGTGGCTGCCTTGGTCAGTAAGCCGTCTCGCTCCATCACGCGAATGGTCTCCACCCCGGCGCGCATCGCCAGCGGGTTGCCGCCAAAGGTGCTGCCGTGGTTGCCCACCGCAAAAATATGCGCGGCCCGGGGGCCAGCCACGACGGCCCCCACCGGCACGCCCGAGCCCAGGCCCTTGGCCAGCGGCATCACGTCGGGCACTATGCCCGCCCACTGGTGCGCAAACCACTTGCCGGTGCGCCCCATGCCGCATTGCACTTCGTCAATCATTAGCAGCCAGTCGTGCTGATCGCACAGCGCGCGCAGATCGCGCAGGTAGTCCATATGAAGCGGGTTGACGCCTCCTTCGCCCTGGATGGCTTCCACAAACACCGCCACGACATTGGTGTTGCCCTGTGTGGCGGTTTTGAGCGCTTGCATGTTGTTCAGGGGCACACGGATAAAGCCTTCTACCAGCGGCCCGAACCCGGCTTGAACCTTGGGGTTGCCAGTGGCGCTGAGCGTGGCAATGCTGCGGCCATGGAAGGCCTTGTCAAACACCACGACCTCGGGCCGCTCGATCCCCTTGTCGTGCCCAAATTTGCGGGCTAATTTGAGCGCGGCTTCATTGGCCTCCAGGCCGGTGGAGCAGAAAAATGCGTTGGTCATGCCCGATAGCTCTACCAGCTTGGCGGCCAGAGCCTCTTGCAGGGGTATGTGGTAGTAGTTGGAGGTGTGAATGAGCTGCGTCACCTGGTGCTGCAAGGCGGCCACCAGGTCCGGATGGTTGTGACCCAGCGTGTTGACGGCGATGCCGCCCAGCGCGTCCAGGTATTCCTTGCCCTCGGTGTCCCAAACCCGGCAGCCCTGGCCGTGGGACAGCGCGATCGGCAGACGGCCATAAGTTGGCATTACGTGGGGCGATGCGGCGGCGGGGGACGCTGGCGTGTTCATGGGCAAACTCCGAAAGGCAGGCTCAAAATAAATCAGCCCAACACAGGTTGGGCCGCAATCGCGGATTTTAGGGTCTAGGGTGCCGGCGGCAAAACGGGGCGACGCCGGGCGTTACAGCGAGCAGGTAAAATAATGGTGCGGCGCAGCATGCCCGGTCGGAAACCGGGTGCGGCGGCGCCCAAATCACCCCCCCCGATGGCATCCACATCCTCCAAAGAAATCTATATTCTTGGCCTTACACACCAGGGCAAGGCGTTTCGACCCAGCGACTGGACCGAGCGCTTGGCCGGGGTGATGGCCCAGTTTCGCCCGGGTGGTACGCAACCGGGCAGCCACATCGCCTATTCACCGTGGTGCGTGCCATCATCGGTAGGGGATGTGAAATGCATCATCGTTCACCCCGATCTGCGGGACTACGACGTGATGGCCTGGGACTTTTGCCTCAACTTTGCCCGCGACAACGACCTCCAGACCAGCGAAGGCCTGCCCAGGCTGCCTGCGCAGGCAGTGCGGTAAAGCCGCTGCGCCCTCCGGCGCGCTAGCATGGCGCCATGACCGACAGCACTTACTCCTACCAACCGCGCCAAGGCCACGGCCTGCCGCACGACCCGTTTAACGCCATCGTCGGCCCCCGGCCGATTGGCTGGATATCCACCCGCAGCGCCAGCGGTGTGAACAACCTGGCGCCCTACAGCTTTTTCAACGCATTCAACTACGTTCCGCCCCTCATCGGCTTTGCCAGCATTGGCCACAAAGACACGCTGCGCAATATCGAGGAAACCGGCGAATTCGTCTGGAACCTGACCACCCGCGCCCTGGCAGAGGCCATGAACCAAAGCTGCGCCGCCGTGGGGCCGGAGGTGAGCGAGTTTGATTTGGCTGGTCTAACGCCCTTGGCGTCCACGCTTGTCGCGCCGCCCCGTGTGGCGGAGAGCCCGGTCACTTTCGAGTGCAAGCGCACGCAAATTTTGCAACTCCAAGGCGCTGACGGCGTGCAGGTGCCGACCTGGCTGGTGCTTGGCGAAGTGGTGGCGGTGCATATTGATCAGGCCTTGCTTAAAGACGGTGTGTACGACACGGCAGCAGCGGGCCACGTGCTGCGCGGTGGCGGCCCGGCGGACTACTTCACGGTGGGGCCGGAGCAGCTTTTCAAGATGTACCGGCCACGCTAGTCTGGTCCCAGACGCAAAAAAGCCGTCTTACGACGGCTTTTTGCTTTGCTGGTAGCGCACCCGTTTCAAACGGCGAATCCTGCGGGCAGGATTCGTGCGATTTGCCTAAACGAGTTAGGCTGCGAGCGCCAAGGTTTTCACCTTGGTGGCCAAACGGCTCTTGTCGCGTGCTGCTTTGTTTTTGTGGAAGATGCCCTTGTCGGCGATGGTGTCAACCACCGCTTGCATCTTGCCAAACAGTTCGCTGGCTTTGGCTTTGTCACCGGCCAACACTGCTTTTTCGACGTTTTTCACCGCAGTGCGGTATTTGGAACGCAGCGAGGTGTTCGCGGCGTTGATTTTGACGTCCTGGCGGACGCGTTTACGGCCCGACG
>CAMDKE010000044.1 GCA_945901215.1 Comamonas sp. lk | reverse complement strand
GAATACGTATCGCAACAAGGCGCAACACGCTAAGCCGCTAATTATAGCCCAAGGACCCCACTCAAAGGACATTAGACTTTGGGCGTCTTTAGCTGCCCAAGCACCGCAAAGGGGCTCACCACTTCCTCGGCGACAACAAAGTCTTTGTCCGCCACCGCCAACTTCACGGGGCGGGGGCAGCGTTGGTGTTTGGGCGAGGGGGGCAGCGCCATCAGCAACTCGTCTTCCACCAAAGCCAGCAAATCAAAGTCGGGCGCGCTGACCAATACGTCTTCCTCGGATTGGTCGTCCTCCAATTCGGCTTGTGCTTCGGTCGCAACAAACCGAAACTCCCGCGAAAAATCGATATCGACGTCCACTGGCTCAAGGCAACGCTGGCAAACCATAGGCATGGTCGTACGCGCAGCCAAACCAATCCAGGTGGACATTGCGCCTTGCGCATTGCGTCTGAGCTCGCCGAAAGCCTCAAAAAAAACCTGACCCACCCCATGCGACCCCGCTGGCTCAGGCAGCAAACGGCCAAATTCACTCCCGTTGCGGACCCCGCTCAAGCGGGCCCCGGTTTGGGCGAAGGGGACTATTGCCAAGCGGCGGGGATTCAATTCGGCGGTCATGCGCGCAGTGTAAGAGAATCGCGCGATGCAAGAATCCCTCCACCGTCCCCTCGTATTGGCGTCTACCTCGGTATACCGCAAGGAACTCTTAGGGCGCCTGCACCTGCTGTTTGAGGCCGTGCCGCCAGGCGTTGACGAAACACCATTCCCCAATGAAACACCCGCTGAACTCGCTGCCCGTCTGGCGCTGGCCAAGGCGCGCGCGGTCTCCGACCTGAGACCTGATTGCGTTGTCATCGGATCAGACCAGGTTGCCGACCTCCATGGCATCGCTCTGGGAAAGCCGGGCAACTTTGAACGCGCCCAAGCACAACTGCAACAAATGCGCGGCCAAACTGTCGTGTTTCAAACTGCCATGGCTGTTGTATGCGCCCAGACCGGCTATTGCGCACAGGCTTTGGTACTCGTGCACGTGCGCTACCGCTGCTTTAGCGATGCCGAAATCGACCACTATTTGCGACGCGAGCAGCCCTTTGATTGCGCCGGAAGTTCTAAGAGCGAAGGGTTGGGCATCGCCATGATGGAAAGCATTGGCAACGACGACCCCACGGCGCTGATCGGCCTGCCCTTGATCCGCTTGTGCGCCATGCTGCGCGGCGCCGGCATTGCTGTCATGGGAACACTGTGAACGCTTCCGAGCACGCACGCCCCGCGTCCAGCGCATCACGCGGTTGCCTTTATTTGGTTCCAGCGCCCTTGGATTTTGGCTGCGCCCAGTCCAGCGATTTGGCTTCTTCCATGCCAATGCACACGCTGGAAATCGCTGCTTCGCTGAACTACTGGATTTGCGAAAACGCAAAGTCCACCCGCACCTACCTCAAACGCGTGGGGGAAATATGCCCACTGCGGGTGCCTATCCAGTCCCAAACCTTGCTGGAACTCCCCCGGCTCGTGCACAAGAAAGGGGATCACCAGGGTAATTTTGATGCCCGCCATTTACTCGACGCGGCATTGGCAGGCTACGCTATGGGGCTGGTTAGCGAAGCGGGGATGCCGGCGGTGGCCGACCCGGGCTCTTCGGTGGTGCGTGCTGCGCATGACATGGGCGTGCGGGTGACGCCCCTGGTTGGGCCCGTTTCCTTGCTGATGGCCCTGGCATGCAGCGGCCTCAATGGACAAAGTTTTGCATTTGTGGGTTACGTTCCCACCGACCCGACTGGACGGGCTGTTCGCCTGAAAACCTTGGAGGCGCTCGCACTGAAAACACTTCAAACGCAGGTTTTCATCGAAACGCCTTACCGCAACCAAGCGGTGCTGCAAACCTTGCTAAACAGCCTCAAGCCGGGCACACGACTGGCCACCTCCAGCGGCTTGACGCTGGACACTGCGGTCAATTACAGCGCCAGCATCGCGACCTGGCAGGAACAGCGTTGGACGCTGGACAATGCAACACCGACGGTGTTTTGTATCGGCCCCTAGCGCAGGGCGGGTGCGGTGTAAATCGCCTTGGCCATGGACTCGCCTATCGACGCGCCAAAGCGCTTTACCAAACGCTCGGCTACATTGTCCCGGCGCGTATAGTCCACGATCTCCGGCGCCTTGACCACCTCGCGCGCCACAAAATCCAGGTTACCGAGCTGGTCGGCCAATCCCATTTGGACGGCCTGCTCCCCGGTCCAGAACAGGCCGCTAAAGGTGTCTGGTGTTTCCTTGAGTCGATCGCCCCGACCGGCTTTCACTGCGGCAATAAATTGGCGGTGAATTTGATCCAGCATAGCCTGGGCAAATTCGCGTTGCTTTTCGGTTTGCGGGCTAAATGGGTCCAAAAAGCCCTTATTTTGACCCGCCGTCATCAGGCGGCGCTCAACCCCGAGCTTGTCCATCAATCCGGTAAAACCAAAACCGTCCATGAGTACGCCAATGCTGCCGACCACGCTGGCTTTGTCCACGTAAATCTGGTCTGCCGCCACGGCAATGTAATAGGCCGCTGACGCACAGGTCTCCTCCACCACCACGTAGACCGGCTTTTTGTGCAGCCCCTTGAGACGGCGGATTTCGTCATTGATGATGCCCGCCTGGACGGGGCTGCCGCCGGGGGAATTTACCAAGAGCACTACCGCCTGCGCACCTATGTCTTCAAAAGCGCTGCGCATGGACGACACGACCAGTTCCGCATTGGCCTCGGCGCCCGAGCCAATTTCCCCTTTGATTTCCACCACCGCCGTGTGTGGCTGGGTAATGTCGGAGCTATGCACGCCGCCACGCTCCACACCAAACCAGGCCATTGCCACGAGAAACACCAACCAAGCCAGTCGAATGCCGTATTTCCAGCGGCGTTCGATGCGTTGCTCGACCAGGGTGGCAGCAACCCACTGCTCAATAGCTGTGCGCTCCCAGCTGGGGGCGCCAGCTTGCGCTGGTGCGCTGCTGCGGTCTGCGGTTGAACCGCTGCTTGGGTCGGCTTTGTCGGACAATGCGGGTTCTGTCATATTAAAAAACTGCAGGTTGAAGTTGGGCCCCAGTATGCCAGCGGACCACGTCGCCAGACTCGGAGACGGCAATTTTGACCAAACCGCCCCGGCAAGGGCCGCTGGCGCATTGGCCGGTTGACGGGCGATACAAGGCCCCATGGGTGGCACAAATTAACCAGCGACCCGACGCATCAAAGAAACGGTTGGGTTGAAAGTCCATCTCCATAGCCACATGCGCGCAGCGGTTCAGGTAGGCATAGGCCACTCCTTCAAACCGAATGGCAAACGCCCAGCAGGTTTGGCCTTGGTATCGCACCTCAAAGGGCACGGCCAAGCCGCTGTCCACCAGCTCGGTGGAACGGCACAGGGCAATGGAATTGGCGTCGTGGCCCACCGCGTGGCCTCAAGCGTGGTCCAGCATCCACTGGCGTAGTTGGTGGGCGGACTCGGCCACAAAAAGCGGCCCCAGGGCGGCCAGGGCGCGCTCGTCGTGGGCGCCGTAGCCCACACCCACCGACGCGCAGCCAGCGTTAATGGCCATTTGCAGATCGTGCGTGGTGTCACCAACCATCAATGTGCGTTCGGGAGCCACGCCCATTTCGGCCATCAGTTCATGCAGCATGCGCGGATGCGGTTTGCCCGCCGTCTCATCAGCCGTGCGCGATGCATGGAACAGGTCTTTGAGCGCGACGCTGCCCAGCGCTTGGTCCAAGCCCCAGCGGCTTTTACCCGTGGCAACGGTCAACAAATGCTGGCGTTGCTTCAAATCGCCAAGCATGTCCACCACACCGTCAAACAAGCTGATGTCGTTCTGGTGCAGCGAGTAGTGGTGCTTGTAGCGCTCGCCTAACAAAGGGTATTTTTCTTTGGGCACATCCGGCGCGGCGTGCGCCAGGGCTTGCATCAGGCCCAGGCCAATGACGTAAGAGGCCTGCTCGTCACTTGGCACGGTGCCGCCAACGTCGCCCACGGCGAGTTGGATACACCGGCTAATCAGAGCGGTCGAATCAAACAGCGTGCCGTCCCAGTCAAAAGCAATCAGGTCAAAACGGCGTTCGCGCGTGGCGGGTTTATGCAGGGTCATGGGAAAGTGCAGAGTCGGGAGGTACCAAAGCGGCAGCACCCGCAGCCTTGGCTCCGGGCAAAACGGCGTGCAGAAACTGGGCTAATTCGGCGGGCAGTGCAGCGTGCAGTTCCATCCGCTCGCCGCTGCCCGGATGGTCGCACTGTAGCTCCCAGGCATGCAAAAACATGCGCTTGAGAGACAGCTCACCAGCGGCGCGCGCCATCAGCTTGTTGCGCTCGAAGTCGCCGTATTTGTCGTCGCCGGCGATCGGCATGCCCTCGGACGCCAAATGAACCCGGATTTGGTGGGTACGCCCGGTCTTTATCGTGACTTCCAGCAGGGAATATGGCTGCTGCACGCCCACGGGCGAGGTACTGTTTACTTTGACCAGTGTGAGCGAAGGCATGCCGTCAGGGTCGTCTTTGGACACCACCTTGACGCGGCGCTCGCCATCGCCGTGGCCCGAATCGGCCTCCAGCAAGAACTTTTGCAGCGGCTTGTCCAGCACCTTCTTATTTGACGGCCACCGACCAATAACCAGCGCCAAGTAGGTTTTACCCGTCGCCCGATCCCGAAACTGGGCTTGCAGGTGCTTGAGCGCGCTGCGCTTCTTGGCAATCAGAAGGATTCCACTGGTTTCGCGGTCCAGGCGATGGACCAACTCCAGCAGCGGCGCCTGGGGCCTGGCCATGCGCAACTGCTCGATCACGCCAAAACTCACGCCCGATCCGCCGTGCACCGCCACCCCTGCGGGCTTGTCGATGGCTAAAAAATGAGCGTCCTCAAACAAAACCTCGAAGTGCTTGGCGGGTACCGAGCGCGCCTGCTCGGTCATCGCTTGTGCCTTGTCAGCAGCGCGCTCGGACACCCTCACCGGCGGCAAGCGCAGCACATCGCCGACTTGCAAACGGGTGTCAGCACTGGCACGGCCTTTGTTGACCCGCACCTCACCGCTGCGAATGATGCGGTAAATGTGGGTCTTTGGAACGCCCTTAAGCTCGCGCATAAGGTAGTTGTCTAGCCGCTGCGCGCTGCCGTTTTCATCTACGGTGAGCCACTGGACAGCCCCGCCGGCAGACGCACCAGCGCCATCCGAAGTCGCCGGCGCTTTGGCCCCTATAATGTGTTTCACTAGCGTTTTGCCGTAAGTGGTTGATTTGGTTGGAGTTTAGTCCACCCCCTACCCAAGGCCCCGTTAGCCGGTCGATGCCGCCTTGCTGCATTGCTTGCAAATCACCCGCCAGTTGCGGGTGATGGTCAGCACACAACACGGTCAAGCCGAAGAATTGAACCCCTGATACGGAATACCCAAAACCCTCAGGCCCCTTGGGTCTGAGGGTGGAATGAAACGAGAGATTTGTGTTGATGCCCTTGATTACCCTGTGCCTGCGGCGCGTTTTCGCACCGTTTGTTGGCACGTCGGAGGCATCGCGAGCGGATTTCGGCGCACCACGCGCCGCTGTTCGAACGATAAACATCCACAGCCCGACCCTCGTGCCCATCCCTGCGCCTACGCTTCGACACCTCGTGTGAATCGAAGTTCTCCGGCAATTCCTCCTCAGTTCAGTTTTTCGGTCTAGGCATCGTTGGCCCATTTTGGGCAGATGACAACTGAAAATGGATGCACTCCATGAAACGGATGCTAATCAACGCCACACAGGCAGAAGAACGCCGCCTGGCGATCGTCGACGGACAAAAACTCCTCGACTATGAAATTGAAATCGAAGGGCGCGAACAGCGCAAGGGCAACATCTACAAAGCTGTCGTCACCCGGGTTGAGCCTTCGCTTGAAGCCTGTTTTGTAGATTACGGCGAAGACCGCCATGGCTTTTTGCCGTTCAAGGAAATCTCGAAACAGTACTTCCAACAAGGCGTGGCCGTCAACAACGCCCGCATCCAGGACGCCATTCGCGAAGGCCAGGAACTGCTGGTGCAGGTGGAAAAAGAAGAGCGCGGCAACAAAGGCGCTGCGCTCACCACCTTTGTTTCCTTGGCCGGGCGCTACGTGGTGCTCATGCCCAACAACCCGCGTGGCGGAGGTGTGAGCCGCCGCATCGAGGGCGATGACCGCGCCGACCTGAAAGAAGCGCTCGACCAACTTGAATATCCCAACGGCATGTCCATCATTGCCCGCACCGCTGGCATTGGCCGCAGCGCTCCCGAGCTGCAATGGGACCTGAACTACCTGCTCAAGCTCTGGAACGCCATCGATGGCGCCTCCAAAGGCGGCAAAGGCGCTTACCTCATTTACCAGGAATCGTCTCTGGTGATTCGCGCCATTCGCGACTATTTCAACCACGACATTGGCGACATCCTGATCGACACGGACGACGTCTACGAGCAAGCGCAGCAGTTCATGGCCCACGTCATGCCCGAGCACGCCGCCCGCGTCAAGCGCTACCGCGACGACGCGCCGCTGTTTAGCCGCTTCCAGATCGAACACCAGATCGAATCGGCCTACGCCCGCACCGTGCAACTGCCCTCAGGCGGCGCCATCGTGATCGACCACACCGAAGCCCTGGTTTCCGTTGACGTGAACTCGGCGCGCGCCATCAAAGGCGGCGATATTGAAGAAACAGCCACCCGCACCAACCTGGAAGCCGCTGACGAAGTGGCGCGCCAGATGCGCCTGCGCGACTTGGGTGGCCTGATCGTGATCGACTTTATCGACATGGAAGAAAGCCGTAACCGCCGCGAGGTGGAAGGCCGCCTTCGCGACGCCCTGCGCCAAGACCGGGCCCGGGTGCAGTTCGGTACCATCAGCAAATTTGGCCTGATGGAAATGAGCCGCCAGCGCCTGCGCCCAGCGCTCAGCGAAGGTGCATCCATCCCCTGCCCGCGTTGTGGTGGCTCTGGGCACATTCGCGACACCGAATCCAGCGCCCTGCAAATCCTGCGCATCATCCAAGAAGAGTCGCTCAAGGACAACACCGCTTCGGTGCTGTGCCAGGTGCCCGTCGAAGTTGCTTCCTTCTTGCTGAACGAAAAGCGCACCGAAATCGCCAAGATTGAGCTCAAGCAGCGCATCAACGTGCTGATGGTGCCAAACAAGACGCTGGAAACCCCCAACTACAAGCTCGAACGCCTCAAGCACGACGACCCGCGCCTAGACCACATCGAGGCCAGCTACAAGATGGCCGACGACATGGAAGAGGCCACTGGCGTGACCCGCCGCTCCCAAGAGCCGACCAACAAGCAAACGCCCATCATCAAGGGCGTGTTACCCGACGCACCGGCACCCCAGGCGCCGGTCAAGGCCGAGGCGCCCAAGCCTGTAGCGGTGGCCGTGCAGGCACCCGCGGCGGTAGCCGCCGCAGCGCCTACAGGCCTGTTTGGCTGGATCAAGGGACTGTTTGGCGCACCCGCTGCCGAAGCGGCAGCCCCTGTCGCAGTCGTACCCGTAAAAACCGAGGAGCGCCGCGATGGCCGACCGGCCCGTGAAGGTGGCCGCGACGGCGGTCGCGGCAGCCGTGGTGGCCGTGGCAGTGAGAGCCGTGGCCCGCGTGCTGATGGCAGCCGTGGCGAGCCACGCGCGGATGGTCGCAGCGAAGGCCGGGGTGAAGCGCGCGGCGAGTCCCGCAATGCCCGTGGCGGTCGTGGCGGTGAACGCACAGAGCGCAGCGGCGAACGCAGCCCACAGCGCGATCGCTTTGACGCAGAAAACAAGGGCACCAACCCCGAGATGGACGCAGCAGACGCAGCGGTCACCGCGGTCGACGCCGAGGCGCCCCGCCAGGAACGTGCACCGCGCGGCGAGCGTGGTGGCCGTGGCCGAAATGGTGAACGCAGCAACGAGCGCGTGGACGGTGGCGAACGCCAGGAGCGCAGCGCTGAACCGGGAACCGAAGGCGTCGGCACCGACGGCGTTCCCACCGAGCGCGAACCGCGCGAAGGCCGTTCACGCGGCGGCCGCGGCCGCCGCAACGACCGGGCCCCACGCGCCGAGGACGGCAGCAGCGACAACACTGGCACCCCGACAGACGCACAGACGTCTGCCGACGGCGCACCCACGGGCGATGTCCAGCAAGACCGCGAATCCAGCCAACGCCGCTCCCGAGACCGCTACGGGCGCGACCGTGGTGGTCGAGGTGAGCGCAGCGAGCGCACGGCACCCGCAGAGCAGAGCCCCACCGCCCATGGCGCCGACGCACAGGAGCATGAGCAGACTGAACACGTGGTACGCGCCTCGTACTTCACGCAAGCACCAGCGGCGGTGGCGGCGACACCTGCCGTTGACGCGCTGGCATCCGTCGAACCCGCCTTATCGGCGCCGCAAGAGGTGCCGGTGGCTGTTGCTCCAGCTCCGGGCGCGGTAGCCGCCAGTCCAGAACCAGTGGCACCGGTTGCTACGGCCGCAGCCCTTGCCGACCCCGTGGCGGTCAAAGAAGCCGCCATGCCCACGGTGCAGGGATTTGACTTGCCCGTGGATAACCTTCACGCAGTGGCGCAAACATCGGGGCTGCAATGGGTGAATTCTGATCCTGTGCGCGTGGCCGCCGCGCAGGCAGCTATTGCTGCTGAAGTTGTGCCTGTGCGTGTCGTGCGTGAACGCCCCGCCCCGGTGGTGGTGCAGGATTCGGCACTGGTGTTGGTGGAAACCAAACGGGACCTTCGCGCACTAGAAGTTCCCATGGATACCGATCCAAAATCGCCCGTTTAAGGCCAGGCGGTTGGGGCATAAGCCCTATGAAAAAGGACGCCTCGGTGTCCTTTTTTGTTGTTGATGCCCTTTGGTGCGGCGTTCCCACTCGCGGAGTTTTAGCCGCGCTGGCGCGCCAGGGCGTCCAAGGCGCGCTGGGCGTCCTGCTTGAGTTCCGGGTCTGCACACACCGCGATACATTGGCGGAACAGGTGTTGGGCTTTGCCCCACAGGCTCAGACGCGCGCACATCACACCCGCTAGGTACTGCAACAGCGCATCGCGCGGGTCCGCCAGCTGCGCCGACTCGATGCGCGCGAGCCACTTGGCGTCCGGCGCGCCGTCCTGCTGGCTAAAGCCAGCCTCCAGCACACGCACCAAGCGCAGGCGCTGCGCGTCCGACAGCGCCTTGGGGGCCATGACCATGCGCTCCCAGACCGGCAGCAGCCAGGCCCTGGACTGGGCGGCCTCACCGCCTTTGGCCAGCCAGTGGTGCGCCGCGCCGAGGGCAACATCGGATAAAGCACGCTCAGAGGCTTCCAACTGACTCCAAGCATGGCTGATCTGGGCTGGATCTTTGGCCGCCAACAACAGTTCCAGGGCCAGGGCCTGGGTGATACTGACCCCGCTGGCTGCCGCAATGGCGCGGTGTTTGATGAGCGAACGCGCCGTTTCGAGCGCCACCGCCGTTTGCCCCTGCATGCGTGACACCCGAAAACGCAAACGCAGGGCAACCGTGCGCCGGGCCGCGCCCTGGGGTAAGCGATCGAGCCACTGCATGGCCGATGCGGCGTCGTGGTCATCGAGCGCCCAGCGGGCAGCACGCAAATACAAGCCTTCGCGCACACCGGAACCGTCGGGATGGACCAACACATCAACGGCTTTTTCAAAGTGCGCGTTTCGCACCACGCGGTCTTGCAGCGCATGGGCACTTTCGGCCGCCAGCAAGTGCAACATGGACTGCATACGCATGGTGCGCGCGGGCGACTCGTCCTCTGCATCCGGCGCCAATTTCATGGCTATCGCGTGCTCAGCGGCTTTACGGGAGCGCACAAAACGTCCGGCCACCAGATGCATCAAAGCCTCCACCAGTGCGGTCTGCACCAGACGCTCTTTTTGCTGTAGGCGCCAGCGCCGCGCCTGGGCTGGGATGTTGGCAAATGCGGAGAACCCGCGCAGCGCCAGATGCAACAACACAAAGCAGGCCGCAAGGGCCAGCAAGGCCAAATTCAGGGAGACGTCAATCCGGTAAGGCGGCCAAAACAGGGTGACCGTGCCGGGGTTTTCTGAGGAAAAAAGGGCGCTCACCGACGCTATGCCAAAAAGCGCCGCCAGCCACAGAACTGCGCGCATTGCTTTAACGCCCGGCCGCAGCGGTGGATAGCGCAGACAAGGTTTCGTCCAACCGGGGAAGCTCCAGCGCGCGCATCTTGCCCTGAACATCCTTAAGCAGCGCTAAGGCGGCTTGGGTCTTGCGCGAACCAGGGGCGAAGTAGCGCCCCAGTACCATCGAGGCGGTGGCCAGATCAGCGCGGGCTGGTTCGATTTGCCGGGACAAGAGTCCCAGGCGCGCATTCAAGATACGCAGTTTGAGGTTTTCGCGCAAAAAGAAGGACTGGTCTGGAGACAAGAGCGCCGCGTCGGGCTCGGTAATATGGCTCACGCGCACCAAACTTTTGATCTCTTCCCGAATTTCCACCCCGATGCGCAGCCACCACTGCGAGACCGCTTCGTCAGGCTTGCGCGCCAGTGGCTCGGTCACACGCGCTTGCCCTACGGCATTGGCGATGGGCAGATCGTCAGCCAACATAGCCAGTTCGTCGAGTTGGACCAGAAGGGACGGCGTGTCCGACAAGGCTGTGGCTTGGATACGGGCCACATCTTTGGCGATGGCGCGCTGCAAAGGCGCCAAGCGGGGTTGGGCGGCGCGCATCAGGCGCAAATCGGCGCTTTTGAGTGCCGCCAGGAGAGGCGCCACGCTGCCGGTGAGTTGCGCCTGCTGCTGCGCCAAAAGCAAGGCCGACTCGATGTCCACCACCAAATTTTCGTCGCGCGAGCGCGACAGGCTTTGGATCAGCTCTTCGACCTGGCCGCGCTGCAAGGTGACTTCACTGAGCTTGGCCTGGGTAACCGTAAGTTTGGCCGCTGTCTCCATCGCCAGATCCTGCGCTTGGCGGGCCGCGACCACCGCCTGAGTGGCCTGCCCGACCGATTCAGCGCTTTGGCGCGCCAAACTTTCTTGCATCGCCACCACCTTTTGCCACAACAGCCCGGCAGACAAGAGGCCAAGCAGTGCCACCACGGCTGTGCCATACCACCACCAGGGGCTTGGCGCCGTTGGCAATGCCCCAACGGTAGCAGGTAAATTGGCGCTGGACTCCGGTGCGTCGGTTGGGGTGGGCGTCATGCCAAGGATTCTATCGAGGCAGTGATATCGGCCAACAAGGGGCTTGATTCGCGCACCGTACCAAAGCCCGCCAGCCGCGCCGCCTTGGCAATGCGCGCATGCGTGGCCACAGCTTTGGCGTGGCCCCAGGTCTGCTGCGGCAAAGACACCATCAAATTGTTTAACGCCTGGCTGCTGCTGAGCAGCCACACCGATCCGTCGCAGGCGGCCTGCGCAATCCAGGTGCGCTGCGCATCCGTCCAAACCGGCGCAATGCGCGCATAGGCAGCCACGTGCTCCACCTGCGCCCCTGCGGCGGCAGCCTGTTCACCAAACCAGTCGCGCCCCGTGCCCTCGGAACCCGAGCCGGTGGTGGCATCGCTGCCGCGCACAATCAGCACCCGGTATCCCTGGCACATGTGGTGGTGAACCTGTTCCCAAAGGGCTTCGGAATCAAATACTCCGCCCTCCAAAGGCGGGGCGTCAATCCGTCGGGCGTTGGCGCCCGTGGCCACCAGAGCCGCGTGGCTGCCTGGCCCCGTTACAAAGGCGCGCAAGCGACCTTGCGCGCTTTGCAGCGGGTGGGCGAATTCGATCGGTCTTTGGGCAAAGAAATGCTCCACCGCATTGCCGCTCACAAACAGCACG
>CAMDKE010000043.1 GCA_945901215.1 Comamonas sp. lk | reverse complement strand
GGACATACACAACCCTTGGGCAGGGTTGCGGTCACGGCCCTAGAGATTACCGCCGCCAGCAGCGCACCTTTGATGCCGCTGAGCGCGCGCGCCTGGATAGACGCCGCGCCGGCCGCGAAAATCAGTGACCCCATGTCGGAAGCGCAAGCAGGCACCGAGAGCGCAGTGCGCCTCACCTTGGGCACGCCAGCACAGGAAATCACCAAGCGCTTGGCGCAAATGTCTGGCACCAGCAAACAGGTGAGTTGGGCCGCACTGCTGCAATCAGCCGCTGTATCCAAGGAGGCATTGGACGCACCGATTGCACAGGAAATCTTGCAGCTCGATGTGCCCGCAGGCTTCCAATTTGACGCCAAGGACCTGAGCGCCCCAACCGAACCAGGCTTGCAGGCCCCGGCCAGCGCTGCGGCAAACAACATTGGCGCTGCCGGGACCCTGGCTCCTGGGGAAAAGCCGGGCTTGCAAACGCAGCTTGAGCAGCGCGCAGCTCAGTTCCAGCAAATGGCCGACAAATTGGGCGAGGCGGCCGCGCAACGCCTGATCGCGCAAATTGAACGTGGGCAATGGAAAATGCAAATGCGCATGCAACCCGGCAGCTTGGGCCGTATTGATGTGCAGTTGGAAATGCATTCGGGCGGTTTGGATGCGCTGTTTAGCTCGGACAACGCCGTCACGCGCGAACTTATTGCCCAGGGCACTAACAAACTAAAGGATACTCTGGCCCAATCTGGCATGGCAGTTGCTTCAGTCTGGGTAAATGCGGACCAAGGTCGGCAGTCCGGCGGAAACTCGACACCGGGCCAAGCCTATAAGGGTCCGCAAAACGCCCCTAACTCCCCGGCTCCTGCGCAAGCAGTGGCCACAGCGCCCGATGAATTGGGCTCAAAAGGAAGTGACGGATTGAATATATTGGCCTAATCAGCCAGGGGCGGTAATTGAAACTGAACCACTATAAAGAGGTGTCCGATGTCCGATGCAGCAGCCCCAGAAGTTGAAGAAAAACCCAAAAAACCTATTGTCAAGATCATTTTGGCAGTGGTCGCACTGGTGGTCTTGATTGCCGGCACCATGGTGGGCACCCTGTTTATTACAGGATTTTTTAATAAACCGCCGCCACCTACGGCCGACGAAATGATGGCCGAAGGTGCGCCGGACGCCGGGCACGGCGAAAAGAAAGCTGACGGCGGCCACGGAGCTCCTGCCGAAGGCGGACACGGTGCGCCCGCTGCGGGTGGGCACGGCGAGAAAAAAGCAGAAGGCGGTAAAGACGCCGGCGGCCCCCCAAAACTCAACAAAAAGTCCCCCGACAGCCCTCGGTTTGATTACACCTACAGCCAGTTAGACCGTGAGTTCCTGGTCAACCTGTCGGGCTCGCGCAAGGTGATGTCGGTTCAAATTGCGACCATGACGCGCTACGACGAACGGGTGGTGGAAAACGTCAAAAAGCACGAATTCGCTCTGCGATCGGTGGTGATGGACGCCATGCGCACGACCACCGAGGCCGATCTGGGCAAACCCGACTTCCGAAAAGACCTGGCCATCAAAATCCGCGACACCATGAACAATTTGCTGGAGAAATACGAAGACTTTGGCGGCATTGAGGAGGTTTACTTCACCTCATTCATCGTACAGTGACCTTTTTCACCGACCTTTCAGACCCCGTTTGCCATGGCCGATAACCTGCTTTCCGCTGACGAGCTCTCCGCGCTTGCCGAGGGCGTCAATGACGGAACCATCGCGGTAGACACCGGATTCAACACCGCCGCACGCGTTAAAAAACACGACATTGCCAGCGAAGACAGCAGCCTGGGCGTGAACGTCGGCTCGATTGACATGATCAACGAGCGATTTATCCGGCTTTTTCGCCCCAGCCTGATGGACGTGTTGCGCAGCAGCCCACGGATCAACCCCACCAAAGTACAAATCCTGAAATTTGGCGATTACGTCAGAGAGCTCAAAGCGCCGTTGTCGGTCAACGTGATTCGCATGAACCCGTTGCGTGGCTATTCGATGGTGGTCATTGATCCCACCATCGTGTTTAGCTCGCTGGACAGCTTTTTTGGCGGCTTTGGCCAAGGCACGTTGGGGCAGTTGGCGCCCGGGCGCATGTTTACGCCCATGGAAATGCGGATCATCAACATGATCCTGGACGTGACGTTTCGCAACCTCAAGGAGGCATGGGGGCCCGTAATGCCGCTGGACTTTGAATTTGTCAGTTCTGAGATCAACCCCCAATTTGCCCAGATTGCAGACGAAAATGACCTGGTCATTCTGAGCCGCTTCGAAACCGAGACGGCCACCCAAAACCTGGGGTTTATCGACATCGTGCACCCCTACGCCTCGCTCAAACCGGTACGCGACTTGCTGCGCAGCCGTGTGCAGACGGGCGACGGCAACGAGGACTCTGACCGCCAATGGCGCGAAAACTTAGAAGAGTCGGTGGGCGACGCTTGTTTGGAGGCCACGGTGGTTTTGGGCCAAATCAGCGCGACCCTCAAAGTGGTTGAATCCATGCAAACCGGTGATATCCTTTACTTCAAGAAGCCGGAACTGGCCAGCCTTCAACCCAACGGCATTCCAGCTTTCGAAGTTCATGTGGGCACACTGGGTGCGCAAACTGCGGTTCAAATCGAGCGCGCGGTAGCCCCTGGCAATAACTAAACCATTCAGGAATTCCGCCATGAGCGACACCCCAAACGATTCAAACCTGCTCGCAGGCCCCAAGGATCCGGACCACCAAATCAACCCGGAGGTGCTGCAAAACATCAGCGTGACGCTGAGCATTGAGGTCGGGCGGGCCATGATCAAGATCAAAGACCTGATGCGGCTGACCCAAGGCAGCGTAGTGGAACTCGACCGGATTGCGGGCGAACCCCTGGACCTGCTGGTCAACAACACCGTGGTCGCGCAAGGCGAGGTGGTTCTGGTCAACGAGCGCTACGGCATTCGCCTCACGCGCGTGGTTCCCGCATCCGAGCGGCTGAAAAACCTGTAATCGCCCATGGGCACGCAACTCGCTACGGGAGTGGATTGGTGGCGGGTCGGCGCGAGCATGGTGCTGGTGTTTGGTCTGCTGGGCGCCATGCTATGGACCTTAAAGCGCATGAAAACCCTGCAAATCCGGCACAAGGGCGAGCCCAAGCTGCAAGTTCTTGAAACCTTGACGGTCGGGCCGCGCCAGAAAATTGCCCTCCTGCAAGTGGGCCATCGCCAGGTGTTAGTGGGTATGAGCCCAAGCCAATTTACCGCGCTGGGAAGCTGGGAAGACAGCGCACCAGCCCAGGAAAGACCACGTGAAAGCTAAACACTTATGGGCCGGCGCTCTGATGCTGGCGCTGCTACTCCCCGGCTACTGCTGGGCGCAAGGCATTCCCATGGTCAACGTGACGGGTTCAGGCAAGGACACGCAGTACAGCCTGTCCCTGCAGTTGCTGGCCCTGATGACGACGCTCACGCTGCTGCCCTCGCTGCTGCTGATGATGACCTCCTTCGTGCGCATCATCATTGTCATGTCCATCTTGCGCCAGGCACTGGGAACCGGGCAAACGCCACCCAACAATGTGCTGGTGGGTATTTCGCTGTTTTTGACGCTGTTCATCATGTCACCGGTGTTGAGCGACATCTACACCAACGCCGCCGTTCCCTATATGGAAAACGGCATGAAGTTCGACAAAGCCCTGGCGGCAGCGGAAGCGCCATTGCGCGCCTTCATGGTCAAACAAACCCGGGAAGACGACATTGGCCTGTTCATGCAAATGGCACGCAAAGCGGATGTGAGCGACGCCACGCAGGTGCCGTTTACCACGCTGGTGCCAGCGTTTATCACGTCGGAGCTCAAAAGCGCGTTCACCATCGGTTTTTTGATTTACATCCCCTTTGTCGTGATTGACCTGATTGTGGCCAGCGTGCTCATGTCCATGGGTATGGCGATGCTCTCGCCCATGATGATCTCGATGCCGTTTAAGCTCATGCTGTTTGTGCTGGTCGATGGCTGGAGTTTGATCATGGCCTCGCTGGCGGCGAGTTTTGTTTACTAGCCTAGCCGCGGCGCCCAGAGTTCGCGCCGGGGCCTTTTTTATATAGAAGGAATCAAACAATGGACATCGCAGCAGTGGTCGACCTCGGGCACCAGGCGCTTTGGATGATTGTGCTGATTTCGGCGCCCCTTTTGGGCGTTTCATTGGCCGTGGGCTTGTTTATCGGCATCATCCAGGCCGCCACTTCCATCAATGAGTCGACCTTGAGCTTTATCCCCAAGCTCGCAGCACTGGCCATCACCCTGGCTGTCGTGGGTGGGTGGCAGTTAGCCACGTTGGTGGACTACACGCGCAGCCTGTTCCAGCGCATCCCCACCCTGTTCGCATAAGCCGGGGCCCCAAGCGCAAGCAGTATGAACCTCTTAGCCAACGACATCGTCGAGCGGTTCTACACGTTCTTGTGGCCCATGCTGCGCATTTCGGCCTTGCTGATGTCTGCGCCTGTTTTTTCCTTGCGCGCCTTGAACGTACGCATGCGGGTGCTGTTGGCCGTAGCCGTTACCTGGATGGTCTACCCGGTATTCACCTGGCCCGTGATCGACCCGGTGTCACCCGCAGGCATCGTGGAGGTGTTCAACCAAGTATCCATTGGCTTGCTGATGGGCTTGAGCCTGCAAATCATTTCGGCTGCGATTTTGCTGGCCGGCCAGTCAGTTTCGACCGCCATGGGCCTGTCCATGGCCAACCTGATGGACCCCAACCTGGGCAACGTCCCTGTGGTCGCGCAGTTCTTTCTGATCATCTCCACCCTAATTTTTATCGGGCTGGGCGGTCACGCCATTCTCCTGGGCTTGGTTATCGACAGCTTTGCCAGCCTTCCCATTGGCAAAGGCCTGCTCACCGCAGGCGCTTGGGCGCATTTTGTGCAGTGGAGCTCGATGATGTTTTTGGGTGCCCTGCTGCTGGCATTGCCGGTCATGGTGACCATGCTGTTTATAAACATCGGATTGGGCGTGGCGACGCGGGCGGCGCCGAGTTTGAATATTTTTTCCTTGGGCCTGCCGGTCATGGTTCTGGCCGGATTTGGCGTGCTGATGGTGGCCTTGCCCAGCATGGGCTCGCGCATTGAGTGGCTGTGGCTGCAGGGCTTCTTGGAAGTTCGCACCCAGCTGGGGCTGCAATAACATGACGCACCACCATGGCTGAAGACAGCGCCGAACGCACCGAAGAACCGACCGCGCGCCGGCTCAAGCGGGCGCGCGACGAAGGACAGGTCGCGCGCTCCAACGAGCTGCCCGCGGCGGCGGTCATGATCGGTGCCGTGCTCATGCTGCTCACTTTAGGTGGCGTGTGGTTTAGGCAGCTTTCGGTGTACTTTGCTGCCGGCTTTACGCTGGACCGGAAATTCTTGGACACACCAGCCCTCTTGCCCCTGGCATTTGCCGAACAGGCCAGCCATGCGTTTTTGCTGGTCTTGCCCATCATGTTGGTGACCATGGTGGTGGCAATTTTGGCTTCTGGCGCCACCGGTGGGTTTTTGTTTTCACTGGAATCCGTGTTGCCAAAATTCTCCAAGCTCAGCCCCATTTCAGGTTTCAAGCGCATGTTTGGAGCCAATGCGGCGGTCGAATTGATCAAGTCGATTTTGAAGTTCACCCTGGTGTCGGTGGTCTTGCTGATGCTGATGGACCGCCATTTTGGGGCGCTTATGGCGATGGGCTCCATGAGCCTGGAGCCCGCCCTGGCCATTTCAGGTGCCCTGATTTCCGAGTCGGTGCTGTGGCTCACGCTGAGCCTGGTGCTCATTGCGGTAATCGATGCGCCCTACCAGCGCTACACGTTTATGAAGCGCATGCGCATGTCCAAGCAGGAAATCCGCGACGAACACAAAGATATGGAAGGCCGACCCGAGGTCAAAGCCCAGATCCGCCGTCGCCAACGCGAAGTCGCCACCGTTCGGATGATGCAAAAGGTCAAAGACGCGGACGTCATCATCACCAACCCGGAGCACTTTGCCATTGCGCTGTCTTACGATCCCACGGCCGACGGCGCACCCATTTTGCTGGCCAAAGGAGCGGACTTTGTTGCACAGCGCATTCGCGAAGAAGCCAAGAAAAATAACATTGAGATATTCGCAGCCCCCGAACTCGCTCGCGCCTTGTACTTCACCACCGAGCTGGACCAACCCATACCAGAGACCTTGTACTTCGCCGTGGCCCAGGTGATCGCCTACGTGTTTAGCCTGGCCCAAATCACACCCGGCGTTGATCCGATGCCCCGGCCCCATCCAAAAATTCCCGAATCGATGCTGTTTGATGCCGACGGAAAACACGTGGTACCAGGAGCAATTTGATGCCAACTCTTTCTACGTACGGAGACGACGGTGTGGCGCCCTTGTTCTTTCGCGTGGCCGACCGCATGCGCATGGAGGGCTACGTTTCCGCGCTGATTCAGGACAATATGAGCCTGTCCATCGTCAGCAGCCACGACGCGATCCTGGACCACTACGGCAAATTGCTGGTGGCACGCTTGCGCGAGGCAGCGCCCCATATGGGCCTGGAGGTGTGCTTCCCGGCCAGCGCCGACGCACTGATCACCCGCTTTAACGAGGTGCTGCAAGAGTATTCCATCGCCGACGCGATGGGCAGCAAAATCCAAACTGCGCCGCCAAAAATCTGGATCGTGCACGACGCATCGAGCCTGCCCGACCACGAGATCCAGCTCCTGGCGCGCCTGGTGCAGCATTTTCCAGGCGCCAATATCCGCGTCGTCATGCTGCTGACCACCGCCAGCCAAAAGCAGCGCTTGCTGGCGTCGTTTGGCCGGCGCGTGCTGAACTGGGAAATTGAGCCCCCCAGCGCCGAACAGACCGAAGCCCTGCTCGAGCAGGCACGGGCACAGGGACGCGAGGGGGCCGTCAGCGCTTTGCTCAAAAAAATTACGCCCGCACCTGCGCCTGCGCCCGTCGCGGCCGCAACCCCACCCGAAAAGCCCAGCCCCGCTGCGCTGGACGCAATGGAGCCGCCAGCAAAGCCAGTCGCCAACACACCGGCAGCGCCCAAAGTGCGCACGGGCCTTCGCAAGGCGCTGCCATGGGCAGCTGGCTTGGTGCTGCTTTTGCTGGCCTGTGGACTCGGTGTGGCGCTTTTGTATGGAAACCTCAGTAGGGCCAGCCTCGCCGGACTGGACTGGCACCGGCTGCTGGGTGCGACCGATACACCAGTGGCGGTCGCACCTGCCACCACCGACGCCGCAGCCCCCGCTGCTGCGGCCCCAGCGCCGACCAGCACCGTTGCAGGCACCTCAACCGTAGCAGATACGCCGGGCGCGCCCAACTTACCCGCGTCGGCGCCGGCGGCAGTGGACGCCCAAAGGGCGATCGAGCAGGAAACTTTTCTCCCACCCTCCAATGGCCGCAAGGTGGCGCCTGCAGCGCCCCGCGTTCAAGAGATGGAAGAGGTCCTCACCATCCCAGCGCAGTCGCAGGTCGGGCAGGACTGGATCAAGCAAATGGCGCCGGGCACCTTTTTGGTCCAACATGCCACCGTGCCCAGCTACGCGGAGGCCTCAGCCTGGCTGCAGGCGCACGGCAATTTGCGCCGCGCCCGCATTGTGGCCAACTACCTCAGCGGCCAGACCGTGGTGCAGTTTTCCGTGGTGTCGGGGCCATTCAAGTCGCTGGGTGAAGCGAACGCCTTCGTGGACGCCGGTGGCATACCCCGCGACCCACAAATTCGCTCAGCGCGGTACATGAAAGAACATTTTTCACCCGACGCCCCGGCGTCCGACGCTCCTCGCAGAAGCCAAACCCGACCATGACCGAAGCCCAATTCATCCCCAGTAGCAAACCCCATTCGGTCGAAATGCCCGAGGGCAGCCGCGTGGCCAAAAGCAAGTCTGCCCACACTGGCGACGATATCCGGCGCAACGAGCACGATGAGCACGCGCCGGTCGAAGTGATTGAGGTCAGCACGAACATGGTGCTACTCAAAAATAGTGGCAGCGTAAGCACCGAAAACCGAATCAAGCTGCCTGACAACACCGCCGCCGAGTTGGCCAACCGCCGGGTAGCGGCCAGCCAAAGTGCCGCGAAGGGCGCCATAACCCAGCGCGACGGTGCGGCCTTGGGCGCCTCAGCCACAAGCGAAGACAAGTCCAACCGCTACACCACAGAAATGCAAGAAATGAACTTTCCTGCGCGGGTGATTCAGCTCCACATCGAAAATGAACACGTGCGCGAACAACTCAAAGCCCTGGAATCGCTGATGAAAAGTGACCTTTCTTAACAATTGACGTCGCCAACCGGATACCCACCATGACCGAATCCAAACCGAATCTGACGCCCGCCGAAGCCATGGCTATAGACGCTATTTCAAGCCCCCCGCCAGCGGATGCGTCCGACCGGGCCTCCGAAGGCAGCCACGAGCCCGCGTTCCAGGAAGAGACACACGCCCATACGCCAGAACATGCCGCCCCGCATGACGCAGGTCACGGGCATGACCACGCCCAGGACCACCAGGATGGCCATGGACATGTGGGTGCACTGGCCGATGCGCATGCCGAGCATGACAGCGATGTCCAAAATATGCGCAGCGCGCTGCTCGAAGCCGCCGAGCTGGCCAACCGGGCAGCAGGGCTCGCCGCAAAAACCGGCAACCAGATGCACGAGGCGGCCACGACCCTGATCGCCGCCAACACCAACCAGCGTTTTTACGGCATCGTCGTGCTGGCCACCTTTAGTATTCTCATGTTCATGGGCCTGGGCCTGTTTGGTTTTATGTCCATGCGGCTGCTAGAGCGCGTTGCACAGGTCGACGCCATGCTGCTAGCCGTTGGCAAACGGGTGGTGACGATGGACGAATCCATGGCACTGATCACCGGCGCGGGGGAGGCCCTGCGCGATATGTCTTCTAAGCAAGACACCATCACCAGCCAGCAGAACCAGATAGACGGCCGATTGGACGATGTCACCAAAGCCATCCAAACCACCATGGATGCAATAGCCAAACCGGTTGACAACAAAGGCCCAGACGTTGCCAAGCTGTTATCGGCCCTGGACGCGCGGGTTCAAAGCCAGTCGGCGGCACTGGCAGCGCTGTCGTCACAAATTCGTTCTACTCCCGCGCCCCGTCCGGACCCCAGTACCGTGCGGCGCGAAATTGAGACTGCGCTGCGACAACAAAAGGCGGCCGAGGCAGCTGCTAAACCCGTGGCCGCAGCACCAACAGCGCCAGCGCCAGCGCCACCACCACCGCCACCGAAACCCAAAGAAAACCTGGTGCAATACCCCCGCGTACAAGCCCAGGGGAAAACCGCAGAAACCCCCTAGGGTTTTCACGGAAGGTGCGGGCCTGGCTGCCCGGGCGCCCGCCGGTGACTAGCCCTCGCGCAGGCCGAACTTCTGAATTTTTTCGATCAGCGTGGTGCGCTGAACATTCAAGATCCGTGCGGTTTGCGACACATTGCCGTTGGTGCGGCTCAAGGCCTGGGAAATCAAATCGCGCTCGATCTCGGCCAAGCGGTGTTTGAGTGAGAGCCCCTCTGGCGGCAATACCGGCAAGCCCTGCGACATAAACGTCATTTGTTCCACCGCGTTGGGCGCATCGTCGTGCGGCGAGTCGGCAAATGCTTCGTCAAAAACACCGCCGGCGTGGGCCGAATCCACCGCGGCTCCGATGGCTGCTGCCACGGACGAGTCGTGTACCGGCAACTCGCCCACGTCAGCCAGGGCCTTGAACGCCGCCAAGCCTTTAGGCAAGAGCGTGGCCGAAAACGACTTCAATTCCAGACACTGGCCTGAAAACAAGGTGCTAAATCGGTCGATCAGGTTGGAGAGTTCACGCACATTGCCCGGCCAGTGGTAGGCGCCCAGGGCGTAAGAAAAGTCCGGCGCAAACGTAATGGGCTGTTCTCCGTGGGCTGCGTGTTGCTTGGCAAAGAAACGTAGCAGCAAGGGCACATCGCTGGCGCGCTCGCGCAGCGGTGGCGTGTTCAGGGGCAGCACATTGAGCCGGTAGTACAAATCTTCGCGAAAGCGCCCAGCCGCTATTTCGGCTTCCAGGTCGCGGTGGGTGGCGGCAATCACCCGCACATCCACGGCCACCGGCTTGGTGCTTCCCACCGGGTCGACCACGCGCTCTTGCAACACGCGCAGCAGTTTGACCTGCAACTCCAGCGGCAGATCGCCGATTTCATCCAAAAAAATCGACCCGTTGTGCGCCAGCTCAAAGCGCCCCACGCGGTCGGTCACGGCGCCGGTAAATGCGCCCTTGCGGTGGCCAAAGAGCTCGCTCTCAATCAGGTCCTTGGGGATGGCCGCGCAGTTGATGGGCACAAAATTGGCCCCGGCGCGGTGTGACAGGTCATGCAAGGAGCGCGCAACGATTTCTTTGCCCGTGCCGCTTTCGCCCGTAATCAAGACCGTCGAGCTCGACGCCGCCACCACGGGCAGCAAGTCCCGTATGGCCCGGATGGCATCACTTTCACCGACGAAGCTCAGCGGTTTTCTGGACATTAGAGTGGTTCAACAAACTGGAAACAAATGAAATCGCCTGCTATTGCGCGACAAAGACCGGACCAAGGCAGCCACGGCACGGCAGCTAGCGGTAAATGATAATAACAGCGAGTGTCATTTTTCGGACAGTACACCCATGTTTTTTTCAATTCTTGCAAAAAATGCAAAAAAATAATGAAGACAAAGACCTGGTACGTAAACTGCATAATTCAGAGCCTGGGCCATACGACAGCGCTGGGGCCAACAGCACCGGCGGCCTTGGTCGGCCCCAACGTGAACAACGCCTTCAAACTGTGACCGACAACGCCCTGGACCTCCAACTCGCTGCGCTCAATAACTTGGGCTTGATGTACGCCCAGGGCCTGGGTGTGGAGCAGGACTATGCGCAGGCTTTGCAGTGCTACCAACAAGCCGCCGACCAGGGCGCGGCCCAGGCGCAGTCCAACCTGGCGGTGATGTACAGACATGCCCAAGGCGTGGCACAGGACTTCGGGGCTGCGCGCAAGTGGTACCAAGCCGCAGCCGAACAAGGCCTGCCATCCGCCCAATCGAGCCTGGCCACCCTGTACGCCAACGGCCAAGGCGGTGAAGCCGACTACGCACAAGCCTTGCACTGGTACCAGGCCGCCGCAGCCCAAGGTGACGGCGCGGCCCAGGTGAATCTGGGGGTGATGTACGCCAACGGCCAGGGTGTGGCCAAGGACTACGCCCGCGCGCTGGAGTGCTACCAGGCGCGCGCTGCGGCGGGCGACGCCTTGGCCCAATACGGTCTGGGCGTCATGTACGCCAACGGGCACGGCGTCACGCGCGATGCCCAACAGGCCTGCCATTGGTACACCCTGGCGGCTGAACAAGACCATGTGCATGCGCAATTCAACCTGGGGTTTATGTACTCCAGCGGCGACCTGGTGGCGCCCGATGCGCCGCGTGCGCTGCACTGGTACGAGCGGGCGGCACGACTGGGTGATGCGGCTGCGCAATACAACCTGGGCGTGATTTACAGCGCGGGCCAGGGACTGGAAAAAGACCCAGCCAAGGCGCTGCACTGGTACATGGCTGCGGCCCAACAGGGCGACGCCGCAGCCCAATACAACCTGGGGCTGATGTACGCCACTGGCGACGGCACGGAACAAGACGAAGCCGTGGCGCTGGCCTGGTATCAACTTGCGGCCGACCAGGGCGACGCGCAGGCCCAGTACAACCTGGGCGTAATGATTGCCAATGGCCAGGGCACCATCGCCAGCGACACGGTGGCCATGCAATGGCTCGAACTCGCCGCCGACCAGGGTGACGCCTTGGCCAGCTACA
>CAMDKE010000042.1 GCA_945901215.1 Comamonas sp. lk | reverse complement strand
AGCATCTTGACGCCCGACAAGCCATCGTTGTCCAGTGTCACTGGCAGCGTACCAAGACCCAACAAGGTATTGGGCGAGGTGCCCGAGGCCAGGGTCAGGGTGTTGGCACCGGCGTTGGTGCTGTCGACAAACTTGAAGCTTTGGGAGTTGTAGTCGTAGGTGACCGTGATGGGTGACTCCGCCAAACCGGCGCTAAGTTCGGCGCTGGCGCCAAAGGTGACGCCGGCAACGGTTGACGTGGACAGTGGAGTGGGCGTAATGCCGGCAGTGGTGGTCAAGCCCTCACTGATTTGGTTGATGATCTCGGATGCGGCACACTCAATGCCGGTGGCATCGGGTGTGATGGAGCTTCGCACGGACTCACTTTGGTTGTAGACCAAAATCAGGTTGGCCGAGTTGCTGGGGTCGATCTGGATGTCCCGAATACCCAGGCTGGTGGCGTTGGGTGTGGTTTCGCTGTAGGCCAAAATGGCGGCCTTGTTGGCGACAATTTTGTTGGCCACCTGGCTGGCGGTGTCGTCTATGGCCGTGCTGGGAATGGCAACGCCCATGAAGGTGGTTGCACCGGTGGCCGGACCGCTGAGAAGAACCGAGTGCTTGGGGTATTGGTAGTAGGTCAAAACCACCGAGGTGCCGTCGGCACCGGCCTCTATGCTCTCCAGGCCCGGGTTGGCCAAAAGTATCGCAGCCGAGTCGTTGACAATGTTGTTGATGGTTTTGACCACCGTATCGTCAGCGGCCGAGCCGTCAATTTCGACACCCATGAACGTGACCGGGCCGGTGGCAGTCCCCGAGATCGAAACCGACTGGCGTGCATGGCCGGCGAGCACCGAGTTGTCCACCTGGGTTTGCATGATTTGGGTTAGTTCTTCAATCGACACATTGCTCGGGTCGCTAAAACCGGAGAGTTTGATTTCTGCCTTGATTGGCGAACCGTTTTGCACGCGCGAGTCTGTGAGGGTAAACACGGTGTCGGGATTGACCGCACTGGCGGTGGTGCTGGTGAAGTTAAAGCTGGTCTCATCACCAAACTTGCGGTTCAGGAACTTGGTGGCTTCATTGGCCAGCGTGGCGCCGGTGAGCACCGTTTTTGAGTTCTTCAGGTAGCTCAAATCGACCGTCACCGGGGAGGTGGAGCCGTCCACATTGACCGTAAAAAGATTAGTCAGATCGATGGCCTTGTCGCTCAAGCCGGCGAAGGTGTTGGTGCCGCCGGACAGGTCAACAGTCGAGCCCAGACCCGTAATACCTGCCGGGGTGGACGTGCGCTTGTCGGTCAGTTCATCGAGCGAAATCAGCTGGGTCTTGGCGGTGGTCAGCTCGTCTTTGACGTCTTTGTACGACTTGATCTGGCCGTACTGGTTCACGTACTGCAGGTCGCCGTTGATGTCGGTCGACTGGGCCAAAGCGGCAGACACCTGGTCTTCACCCACAAACACGTGCGTTTGCCACTTGTTGTAAGGGCTGGTCTGGTTCGCGTTTTGGGTTTTGACGTAGTAAATGGTGGCCAGGTAGCCGTTGCCGCCATTGTCATACACGGTAAACGCGGTGGACTTGTTAAAGCTTGAGGGGTTGGTGCGGCTAAAGGTTTCGGTGATGACAGCCGCGTCAGCCGGGAAGTTCAGGCCCAAGGACACGGCCGAGGTTTGCTTGGCTTCGCCCGAGGTTTTTTGCGGGATGGTCAGCACCACGCGGTCATTCACGTTGGCGCTACCGGTCGAGTCAACCGTCGCTGCCATCAAGCGCTGGCCTGCGGAGTTGACCACGTTGAACTGCTCGTTCAAGGAGAACGATCCGTTGCGGGTGTAGGTGTCGGTCAGGCCGTCTGCCGAGCGCAGCGGAAAGAAGCCGTCGCCGGTAATGGCCAAGTCCAAGGCGTTGGACGAGAACGAAATATTGCCCTGGCTAAATTCCTGGCTCACCTGTTTCAAGGACACGCCCTGACCGACGGTGGATGAGGCTTTTTGCAAGGGCGATGTGGCAAAAATATCACCGAAGTCAGCGCGCGAGCGCTTAAATCCCGTGGTACCCACGTTGGAGATGTTGTTGGCTGTCACGCCCAACATGGCGGTAGCAGCGTTCAGGCCGGTCAGCGAGGTATAGAAAGACATGGTTTGTTTCTCCGGGGGCTAGGTAAGGGGTTTTGCAAGAAAAAGGGTTGGGCGGTGCTTAGCCGTCGATGCGTTTGACGTCGGCGAGCTTGACCGTCTTGCCGCCTTCAATCTGGAGCAGCATGGTTTTGTCGGCTTGTTGGCTCACACCAATGACTTTGGCCATGGTGCTGACAGAAGGGGTCACCACTTTGCCCTGGCTTACTGCAGCAGCGGCAAAGCGGTAGGTTCCATCGGGCAGCGCGTTATTGGCCTCATCGGTGCCGTCCCAGGACCAGGTCATGTCGCCTGCGGTCTGGGCACCCAAAATTTGGGTTTTGACCAAAATACCTTTGGTGTCGTACACCATAAATTTCACGCCATCTGCACCGGTGGGCAGGTTGACCACGCCTTTGACGGGCATGCCACCGGCGAGTTGCGCGGGGCCGTCGGGCACCGCCACCTTGCCGCCAATGAGGTTGGCGGTGCTGGTGATTTGGTTGGAGGACTTGCTGTCAACAAAGGTGGACAGGGAGGTCGACATATTGGTTGTGGCTTCGAGCTGCGAGAACTGCGCCAGCTGCGCCACAAAGGCCTCGTTCTTCACCGGATCAAGCGGATCCTGGTTTTTCAACTGGGTGGTAAAGAGCGTTAAAAAGTCTTTTTGGCCCATGGACGATTGGCCGGTTGCCGAGGTGAGCTTGGCTTGTGTGTCCTGCGCGGTAGTGCGGATGCTGTTGGGCACGGCAGACGCCCAGGCGCTGTTGCTCGACGCGTTGGAACTCGACAGGAGGTTGAGGTTGGCCATGGTGTTTTCGGGTGGGGTTAATCAGCTCTTGATGATGTCAAGCGTGCGCATCATCAGTTGGCGTGCGGTGTTGACGACTTCAACGTTGTTTTGGTAAGAGCGTGCGGCGGCCATCATTTCGACCATCTCGGACATTTCGCTTACGTTAGACAAATACACATACCCGTCCTTGTCGGCCGACGGGTTGCCGGGGTCGGACATGCGCGAAATGGTTTTTGGATCGTCGGTGATCGCGGCGACCTTAACGCCGCCTTTGTTATTGGTGTCGTTGGAGCCCACTTGCTGCTCCATGATGGTCTTGAAGGTGGTGCGCTTGGCGCGAAACGCATCTTTGTCGGTGCTCGCAACCGAACCGGCATTGGCCAAGTTGGACGCCGTGGTGTTCATGCGCACGGTTTGCGCGTTTAGCGCAGAGCCTGCAATGCCAAAAATGTTGTCCAGTGCCATGGTTTAGTCTCCGCGCAGGGCTTTTCGGATGCCGCTGATCCGGCTTTCCAAAATGCTCAAAGTCGTTTGGTATTCGGCCGCGTACTGGCCGAACTTGGCCTGCTCTACCGGCAGTTCAACCGTGTTGCCGTCAAAGGCCACGTTAAACGGCGTGCGGTACTTCAGGCCGCTGCCCGAGGCAATGTCACCAAAAGGAATGTGGACCGCGTCGGTGGTGCGCATGGCGGTGTCCTGGGTATCGCGCAGCACCTGCTTGAAGTCAATGTCCTGTGCTTTGAAGTTGGGCGTGTCCGCGTTGGCAATATTGCGCGACAGTATTTCCATGCGCTGGCTGCGCACGCCCAAGGCCTTCTCGTGAAGGCTAAAAGCACCGTCAATACTGTTCATGCTGTCTTCTCCGTTGCGTTAGGAATCTCTGCCGGATTGCCGACACCGCCAGTGGCATACCACTGCGTCCCAAGGCTTACAGCAAATTGCATGCCACGCCTCGTGGCAAGGGTTTGCCGCCCCCAGTTTGCTGGCCAAGTGCCCACGAGCGCAGCCCGTTTAGGGCAGGTTGTTTTCAACATACTGTTGCGCGCGTTGCGCCTGCACGCGAAGTGAGTTGGGCAGCATCTGGCCCAGGCGTTCGGCTGCGTTTTGCAACAGGCCTTGGCGAATCGAGTGGCGGGTGATGGGCCCAGTGCCGTCGCGGCCTACGTGCAGGGCGCGGGCTTGCTGACCCTGGATGTTCAAGGGGGCGTTGCTTTTGCTTTCTGCGCGCGATGCGGGGTTAAGCACCGACAAGTAAAGGTCTTCCAGTCCGGCAGGGCCTTGGTTTTTCAGGCCGACATCGTCAAAGTACTTGTCCACCAGGTTGAGCTGCTTGTGCACGCTGAGGTCCAAAATGGCTTTGGGGTTGGCCGCGTACCCGGCCGATGCGGCGCCCCGCGCCGGGCCATCGCAAAACTGAATGATGCCGTGGCAGCGCTGGTTGCTCGCGCGCGGGTTCATCCCGTCGCTCTCCATCAGGGTCATGCGGGCAAAGTCGTCTGGTGAAAAACGGTGGTTGCCCGCCATTTGCAAAATCTTGTCGTACACCGCCGATTTTTCTGCCGGTGGGATAAAGCCTTTGGCCACCGCCCGGTCCAGCGTCTTTTGCAGCACGGGGTGCGCCGCGCCACTGGCCACCAGCGGTGCTTGGGCGCTGGCCAAAGGTGTTGCGGTGGTCTGGTTTGTGCTGGCTGGCGTCGCAACCATCTTGCGCGCCAATACCGGCGTGCCGGGGGCGGCGGATGCGGTCTGGGTTCGGCTGGTGTCTGCACCACGTCCAGCGCCGGGTCGCAGGGCTTGGAGTTCACGACCCACGCCGGAGAGGTCGATTTTTTGGCCCACGTAGACCAAGTCGGCGTTTTCGATCCGGTTGGAGTTGGCAACTTGCCGGGCCAGCCGCATTTCCTGCGAGCCACTGAGATGGATACCTCGCATTTCTGCGTGTTGGCGTACCACGCCGATCAGGGTGTCGCCGCTTTCGACGGTGTGTACCGCCCTTGGTGCTGGGGCGGTCGTGGGCGCAGGGGTCTGCGCCTGTTGCAGGGCCTTGGCAAATGCAGCGGGTTTGGCGCTGCCGGGCGTGGCGGTCGCGCTGCTTAGCCGCCCCGGGGCGACCGGGGTGGCAAGGCTGCTGATGCTGTTTTCATGGCTCCGCATAGGTGTTAAGGTCGGTTAGAGTTTCAATAAGGTTCGCTACCAAGCACAGGGCGTTTGACAAAACCAGTCGACTTCGCCAACGGGCACTGTTCTTGCACCGATGTACGGAGCCCTGCAAACTGTCATTTTTCCAACACATCACACCTTCATGCAATTGCTGTGCCATCCGCAAGTACCAGGCGCTGTCTCCAAGCGCACGGTAGCTGCACGCCTGCTGCTGGGCCGGGCGCTGGGCTGCTTGCTGCTGCTGATGGGCGCTGGCGTGCCGGCGCAAGTGCCCGTTGGGGGCGACAAGCTATGGACCGAGGTGGGTCAGTGGGTGCAGCAAACCCAGCAGCTCGCGCCCAACCAGTTCACCTTTGCGCCCATGGACGGGCGGGTCCAATTGCAAACCTGCGACCGCGCGCTGGTGATGGACTCCCCTTTTGCCTCACGCGAGACCGTGCGCGTGCGCTGTCTAGGTAACCCTGCGTGGCAGTTGTATATGCGCGTGGTGCTCAAGCCAGGGGTGGCGCCGGGCCTGCCACTGGCATCTACCAGTCCCGCGACGGCCAGTTCAGCGCCCAGTTCAGCGCCCAGTGCGGGCACCGGTGTCAAGGCTGGCGCAGCTGCGCCACCGGGGCTGCGCAAGGTGGTGGTGGCTAGCCAGTTGCTGCGCGCAGGCAGTCTGGTGATATCCGAGATGGTTCAAGAGGTGGAGGTTGCAGGCCAGGGGGTCGACCCACAAGCCGTGTCGTCGGTCAAAGACGTGGAGAACGGAGAAATGGTGCGCGACATACCGGCGGGCGTGCCCTTGCGCAGCCACGATGTGCGGCGCGCCGTGTTGGTCAAACAAGGCCAGGCTGTTATGCTGACCGTGACCCAGGGCGGCGGCTTTAGCATCACCGCGCGGGTTGAAGCACTGCAAGATGGACGAATGGGAGAACAAGTGCGCTTAAAAAATCCCGACTCGGGTCGAATCCTTAGTGGGGTGGTCACCGGCCCCAATGCCGCGCGCGGTTTGTAAAAAAAGTTTGAAAAATGTTTGAAAAAGGCCTCAAGTTATTTTTGCAGCTACCGATTCAAGGGATAGTAAATCTTAAAACGTGACCTTAGTTACCAAAGTGAGTTCCCAATGACCAACGCCATCAACCCTTATTCGCGCCAGGCGCCGGCTGATAGTCCCCTGCGTAAGGCACTGGACCAGGCATCCAAACTGGAGTCGCTGGCCGCTTCGTCGGTCGGTGGACCTGCGCCCTTGGAAACCGACATGGCGGTCAGCAAATCCGCTGCAGCGGCCAAAGGCGCAGAAGTAGCCGGCTTTAAAGCCATCAACGAGCGCTTGAAGCAGGAGCCCGACTTTGACCGCGCCAAAGTCGAGTCGATCAAAAAAGCCATTGAAAGCGGCCACTACCCGCTCAACCCGCGCCGTATCGCCGAGAGCTTTGTGGCACTTGAGCAGCTGATCAGCAATTGACCTTGCACACCGCTTGAGAGCCCTTTTGAGCGACCCGGTCCAATCCGCCAAGGAGCTAGCCACCCAGCTGTCGCACATGCTGGAGCAGGAGTTTGTTGCCCTGCGCAGCCAAGAGCTCGACCAGTTCGAGCAGCTTCAGCCCTTAAAAAACGAGTTATTGGCCGAAATCACGCGCCTGGCTCCCCCTGCCACCGAGGTTCAGACCCTGCCGCAATGGCAGGATTTTCGTGAGCTCATGCTGGTGTGTCGCGATTTGCACCGGCGCAATTCGGTCTTGATGGACCGCAAGCTCGAAGCCATTCGCGGAACCCTGGAGAGCCTGCGCTTTCCAGACCCTGCCAGTTCGGTCGAGGTCTATGACCGTTTGGGCCACATCTCGCGGTTTTCGCGCAAATCGGGCTATAGCGACGCCTAAGCGTGCTCGGATTCTTGGTCGGAAGGTGCGTTTTTTTCGTCCCCGGGGCGCATGCCCTTGAGCCAGTACACCCAAGACAGAATGACTGATACGGCGGTATAGAGCTCGGGCGGTATTTCCTCGTCCACGTCCAAGCGGCTGAGCAGGCCCAGCAGCACCGGGTCTTGGGTAATGTAGACGCCGTGGAGTTTGGCCTGGGCGATCATCTCCAGCGCCAGCTCGTCTTCGGCTTTGGCAGTGACCAGGGGTGCAGTATGGGTACCGTACTCCAGGGCAATGGCTTGGCGGCGCACGCTCATACCCGAAAGTCCAGCACTTCACCGGGTCGCGCCAAGGGCTTCACGGGGCTGGGGTCGTTGGGGCGCGGCCCCGCAATAGCCTGGAACGAGCGCATCGACAAGCCGGCGTCTTGCAGGTTTTGCCGTAACTGATCTGCGCCCGTGCGCGCCAGCTCCAGCACCGATGCGCGTACCGCCCACATGGACAGGTCGACCTGCTCGTTGGCGTGCAGGTCGGCTTTGAGCCACAGCTCGCCGTAGTCCTGGCTGTTGGAGTGGGCGCTGACGGTAAAAACCGACTCCTGATCACCCTCGCGCGCGGGGCGCTCAAACACCAGCTCGACGGGCTCGTGGTTTACAAACGGCAAGACCACTGCCATCGCCAAGGCCGCATTGCCCTGCGCCTGCACGGCGCTGAGCTGGGCAGCGTCGAGGTCGCCCAGGGCGCGTTTGACCTGTTGGACTTCGGCGCTGTCCTCCTCCGACACCTCGGTGAGCGACTTCAGGATCTGCTGGAGCATTTGCTTGGGGTCCAGAGGCGAGGGGTTGCGCACCCGGCTCAGGCTGGTCTCAGAACCCATGGCCGCCAGCACGGCCATGCGAATCGCTTCGGGAGAAATGCGCTCGGTGCTCAGCCGCATGGCCTGCCACTGGGCTTGAATTTCAGGTTTGGCGTCGGCCTTGGCCAGCAATGCGTCCAAGCTGCCGGGTGTGAAAAGGGCGCGTACGTCGGGCTGGCCGGGTTTGCGGTAGAGCAGGCTTCCCAGACGGGAGAACGTGCCCGAAAACCCGGCAAACGGCGCCCACAGGCCACCGGCGCCATAGGCCTGGCTGGCTGCATCCAGAGGTACCAAGGCGGTGACAGCGGGTGCCGCAGCCGCCGGCGCAGCGCCCGCAGTGGGCGTGCTTGCCTGGCCCGCAAGCACGGTGGGCGCTGGCGCACCGGGGTTGGCCAGAGGGCTGGCGCTGGTTCGAAAGGGTGCTGGAAGAAGTTGCAGCAGCACGCTGCCGTCGGCCTGGGACTGCACCTGAAAGTTCAGGCGCTGCCCGACCTCCCAGCCGGCATTGCGCGGCACACCGATTTGCCTGCCCCGCAGCATCAAGGCCATTTGTTCGCCCTGGGACTGCACGGTGGCCTGCACGGTTTGCCCGTCTTTGAGGTCGAGTACCCGCGCTGTGAGGGCTTCTACCAGGGGAACCGAGGCCTGGCCTTGCACGAAGAGCGGACTGGGCCGCGGCGGCGCAGTGCTCTCGGTGACGGCAATCACGGGTACTGCACCCAGCGTTTGCGCTCTTCAAATGTGGAGGAGCGCGCGGTGACCGCAGGCTGGGTGGATTCGCTGACCGGGGCCAGGACTCCGAGTGTGCGTTGAATAAGCTGGTCGTGGTCGGGCACGATCAGGGTTGCGCCTTTGCGCAGCTTGGGTACCTTGCCCGCGATGATGGCTTGGGGGTTTTGTGCCACAAAGGCTTGGCGCAGCAGCTCGATTTTGAGTGGGCTGCCCGGCAGGGTTTTGGCAATCACCTGGTCAAGCGACTCCGAGGCCTTGGGTTTGTAGCTGTTAGCAGCGGCGGGCGGGGTGGTCACGCTGGCTGGTGCCGCGGTAGTTTCGGCCTGCGCTTGCGACCCCAGGCCCACCATGCACGCTGCCAGGGTGCTAAGGGCGAAACGGAGGAGTGCGGTCATGGCGGTGTTTTCCTGCAGTGGGTTAGCGCACGTCTTGTGCGGACCAGGCGCTCCAGTTGCGCTGGACGCTGGGCCCGGGGCCTGCTACCGCACGCAATTGGGCATCAAACGGGCCTACGTACTGCACCTTAGCTAGCACGGTCTGCGACGGCATGCCGCGCTCCAAAATGCGTTGGGGAAAGTTCTGTCCATCGGCCAGGAACCATTCGTCGCCCACGCGCACGCCGGCGACCGATCCGGCATTGATGCGCAGCAGGGCGCCGTTGGCTTGCGTCACTTCGGCGGTGACGGCGCGGCAATTCAATACGGCCTGCATTTCTTGGCTCCACTTGCGCACCTGTTGCTCAACCAGTTGGCGCGAGGCATCTTTAAGCTGCGGCAGCGCCCAGTTGTCGGCTGTGGCCTGCAGCCCCAGGTTGACGGTGGACTGAAGCACTGGTCGGCTTTCGTTGCGTGCGCTCAGGGTCATGCGCAGCTGCACCTGGAGTTGCAAGACAGGCTCGTCGAGCACGCGCGCCATGCCCATTTTGTGCGCAGGCACGGTTGCATCGGCGCCTGGCTCGGGTGGCAATTTGCGTGCAGGTGTGACCTGCACGGTGAGCTGCCAGGGCGCATCGTCGGCTGCGGTGCCCAGCAAGGCCTGTTGGTAGGCCGTTCGGTCTTCCTGGCCTGTGCGGTTGGTCCAACGCCACAGGGCGGAATGGGCGCTGGCCTGCTGCCATTGGGCCTCTAGCGTGGCTTGCAGGGCGTCGATGACGGGTACATCGTCGATATTCCAGGGCAAGGGGCTAGACCACGACCAGGCCACCACCTGTTGCAAATGTCCCGCTGGGGCGGGCTTGCAGATCGGTGTGGCGGTTTTTGCGCTGGCGGTGGGCGCAGCGCCGGTGGGCTTGAGCGTTTGCCAATCGATTTTGGCCTTCACATCGCCTTGCGCGTCGGTGTCATAGCCGATGATGCGCACGCCGCGCACCTGCATGCCGCTACGAAACGAGCTGCTCTCGCGCAGCGCGCCCTGGGCGTCTATCCACTGGGTGGCTGTGACCTGGGTCGTGCCTTCAAGGGCGGCTTGTACCAGGCCTTGGCGGATGGCCGCCAGTCGCTCCTCCAGCGTTTGGGCGGTTTCGGCCTGTGCCGCAGCAGCCCCAGCGCACGCCAGCAACGCACCGGTCAGTAGCGCGCTGCGGGTGCGGGTGTGGAGGCACAGGTTCCGGTTGACCAAGGCAGTCTCTTTATTTGGCCTTGGCCGTAAGTTGGCCCAGGTACAGCATGCGCAGATCTTGCACCGTGGCCTTGTCCAGTGAAAGCGTGGTTTCGTAAGTGTCATCGCCCGAGGGCGTGATGCTGACCAGTGTGGCGCCGTAAATCACGCCCTCTACACGGCTGCGGAAGGTGTCGTTTTGCACCACCATATCGGCCACCGTGGCGGTAGCGTCCATGCGCAGGCCGTACACCTGCTCGGTCAGCGAGCGGTAGGCGTCCAGCTTGGCCGCACGAATGGCCAGCAGGCGCTGCTGGGCCGGAGTGCGGTGGTTTTGTACGCTGATGACGGCGTAACCTGTGGCGGTGAGCGACTCGCGCTTTTCCACCAGTGGAATCATGTTGGCTGGCACTTCGGCCACAGGCGCACGGGCGGCGACCACTGAGGGCAGTGACTGGCATGCGCTGAGCAAGGTTGCCAGCAAGCCGACGGTCAGGGGGAGCAGGGGATTCATAGAGGCATCCTTTGAGATAGTCCTACAGGGAATCGGCACATGCCGCAATATCTTGAATGCCATTCGCAACCGGCCTTTCATGGCTCAGGCTGCCTGCTTCAGCAAGGCCGCTGGGGCGGCCAGCGGTGCGGACGTTGCGATGGGGGGCGCCAGCGCCAGAGCAGGTGCCTGGCCTGCTGCGGCCTGGTACCAGCGCAAGGCCAGCGGATAGTTTTGTTTGGTGCCCTGCGCGTTGGCATACATAAAGCCCAGGTTGAACTGCGCGGCGCCATCGCCCAAGGCGGCGGCTTGTTCGTAATAGCGCAGGCCCTGGGCTGCGTCGGGCGCAAGGCCGTCGCCCAGCACATGCATGCGTCCCAGCGTGTACAGCGCAGCAGCCTCGTCCGCCTGGGCCGCCTGGTGCAGCAGCTCTAGCGCACGCGCTGGGTCGCTCTGGCAGCCCTCGCCCTGGGCCAGCAGGACGGCTAGGTTGAATTGGGCCGGGCCGTGTCCCAGCGCTGCAGCGGCTTCGAAGTAGTGGTGGGCCTGCGCCATGTCGCGGCTGCGGACCATGCCTTGCGCGCACAACACGCCCAGGTTAAACAAGGCATCGGCCTGTTGGTCAGCGGCGGCGGCTTCGAGGTTTTGCAGGGCCTGCTGTGCTGCCAGCGCGCGCTGCGAGGCAGGTCCGGTTGCTGCATCAGATAGGCTGCGCCAGGCCTGGAGTTCGAGCACGGCGAGGTTGTTCATGGCTGCGGGAATGCCGGCTTGCGCCGCCTGGCCGTACCAATAGGCTGCTTGCGCTGTGTCGGCTGGCACGCCCAAGCCCTGGGCAAGCAGCAGGCCCAGGTTGAACGCGGCACTGGCGTCACCCTGCGTGGCCGCACTTTTGCAGGCGGCGGCGAGTTTGGCGTAGTCGGGGCTGGACGCCACGCCATCAAACTGCAAGGTGTCTAGCCGTTGCTGCGCCGCAGCGTGGCCTTGGGCCGCCGCTTGCTCCAAGAGCTGCACCACCTGGTCTCGCGGGCTTGCCACACCGTCACCTTGGCTACCGTCCAACAGCACGGCTGCGGCAAACTGGGATGCCGCGTCGCCTGCTTGCGCCGCCTGCTGGTAGTGCGCCAGGGCGGCAGCCAAGTCCTGAGGGACTGCCTGGCCCATGGCGTACAGCACGCCGATGTTGTGCTGGGCCTGCACGTGGCCCAGGTCGGCACTGGCTTGGTAATAAAACAAAGCGTGGCGCTGCAAGGGCGCGGGGTCTGGCGCCAAGGCCACCGGGTTGCCATGGCCTGGG
>CAMDKE010000041.1 GCA_945901215.1 Comamonas sp. lk | reverse complement strand
TCAGGACAGCAGCCTGATCGGAGCGCGGGGTGCATAACGAAATCGGGCTCTGACCCCAATTGCGGCCACGCGCAAACCACCTCCCCCCCAGAACGCAACGTGCGCCAACCCAAGGGGGGTCAGAGCCCGATTTCGAACAACACCCTTTGCGCCGACCACAGCCCCGTCCTGAATCGGGATCCGACCCCCCTTGGGCCGTCCCCCGTTGCTTTCTGCGCCGAAGAGGGTGTTGGTGCGCCAACTCCACAAGCCCCTGACCAAGCACACCCCGCCATCCGCCTGGGCCTGCGCATGGTCAGCGGCTTGCGCCAAGAAGTGGCGCAGCGCATCGCGCAGGAACGCGCCCGCTCGCCATTTGCCAACACGCAAGACCTGGCACACCGCTGTGGCTTGGACGCGGGCGACCTCAAAGCGCGGGCCAGCGCCGACGCGCTCACCAGCCTGAGCGGGCACCGCCGCCAGCAAGTGTGGGACGCGTCAGCCTTGCACGCCGCGCCCGCCTTGTTTCGCGGTGTGCCGGTGGCCGAAGAAGCGCTGGCGCTGCCCGCCGCCTGGGAGGGTGAAGAGGTGGTGTTTGATTACGCAGCCACCGGTCTGAGCCTGCGCCGCCATCCGGTGGCTTTTTTGCGCGCGCAACTGGCCACGCAAAAGCTGCTGAGCGCCGCACAAATCCGCGACTTTCCGCACGGCCGCCTGGCGCGCGCCTGCGGCATTGTCACCATGCGCCAGCAGCCGCAAACCGCAAAAGGCGTGGTATTTGTGACACTGGAGGACGAGACCGGCAGCGTCAACGTGATCGTCTGGAAGGCGGTGAAGGAGGCCTTTCGCCCCGCCCTGTACCGCGCCCGCCTGCTGGCGGTATATGGCGTGTGGCAGCGCGACGAGCAGAGTGGTGGCCAAGTGCGCCACCTGGTGGCCAAACGGCTGGTGGACCTGACGCACTTGCTGGGGGAGTTGGCGACGACGAGCCGGGACTTTCATTAGCCTGGGCGACGGGTCCGCCAACATTGGCAGCTGTCCTATCATGGCGGGGTCGGGCGCTGAGCGCCCTTTTAAACCAATGGAACCCCTGAACCATGTCTGAAAACGCCTACCAAACCGGTCGCCTGGACCTGCCCTTTGTCGGCCATTGCACTTTTGCCAAATCCCCGGTGTGTACCGACTGGAACGCCATCGACGCCGATGTGGCCGTGATCGGCGTGCCCAACGACATGGGCACCCAGTGGCGCCCGGGCGCACGTTTTGGCCCGCGCGCTATTCGTGAGGCTTCCACGCTGTTCTCGTTTGGCCACGGTGGTGCCTACGACCACGAGGACGATGTGCTCTACCTCACCAGGGACCACATGCGCATGGTCGATGTAGGCGACGCCGACATCGTGCACACCGACATGGCCAAAAGCCACGCCAACACCGAGTTCGCCATCCGCAAAATCTTGGCCGCAGGCGCCATGCCGCTGGTGCTGGGGGGCGACCATTCCATCCACGCCCCGGTGATCAAGGCTTTTGACGGCCAGGGCCCCATCCACATCGTGCACTTTGACGCGCACCTGGACTTTGTGGACGAGCGCCACGGCGTGCGCTACGGCCACGGCAACCCGCTGCGCCGCGCCTCCGAGATGAGCCACATCAGCGGCATGACGCAGCTGGGCATTCGCAACGTGTCATCGAGCAACCGGCAAGACTACGACGACGCGCGCGCCGCAGGATCGAAAATTTATTCGGTGCGCCAAGTGCGCAACATGGGCGTGCAAGGCGTACTCGACGCCATTCCCGAGGCGCCAAACTACTATTTCACCATCGACATTGACGGCTTCGACCCATCCATCGCGCCGGGCACGGGCACGCCCAGCCACGGCGGCTTTTTGTATTACGAGGTGCTGGAAATCATCGAGGCCTTGGTGCAACGCAGCGGCGGACGCATTGCGGGCATTGACCTAGTGGAAGTGGCGCCGGCCTACGACCCGGCGGGCGTGACGGCTATCTTGGCGGCGCAACTCTTGCTCAACACCCTGGGCTTTATCTTTCACGCCCGTAGCCAACGGCGCTAAACCAAAGCGCCACATCAAGGCTTCAAGTTGCGGCTGGCAGGCGCGGGGCCTAAGAAAGCCCCTTCTTACAGCAATGAAACCGGCTTATTTTGCCTGGGCTTCGATGGCGATGTCGATGCGTACATCGTCACCCACGTAGGGTGCATATTTGCCCGCATTGAATTCGCTGCGCTTGATGTTGACAAACGCATTGGCGCCCAGGGCGGGCACCTTCATCATGGGGTGGGGCATAGCCTGAAAGAGCGTGACGGTCAAGGTCACTGGCTTGGTCACGCCTTTGATGGTCAGTTGGCCTTCGATGGCGCTGGGCTTATCGCCTTCAAACACCACTTTGGTGGACTTGAAAGTGGCTTTGGGAAACTTGGCGGTGTCCAAAAAGTCTTCGCCCTGGATGTGGCCGTTGAAGTCGGCAAAGCCGGTGTTGACCGTGGTGGTGTCGATCACGATATCGACCGAGCCGGTCTTGGCCTGGGCGTCAAACACCACGGTGCCTGTGGTCTTGCCAAAGCTGCTGAGCTGGGTGGAAAAACCAAAATGCGAATACGAAAAACGCGGGAAGGTGTGTGAGCTGTCCACGGTGTAGCTCACGGGGGCGGCAAGGGCAGAGCCCGTAGCCAGGGCAGCCAAGGCTAAAGCGGCGCTGAGGTGTTTGAAAGACATCATAAAAATACTCCAGTTGAAAAAAGTGAAAAGTTATTTGCCGGCTACGGCGGTGAGTTGGAAATTGACTTGGATGTCATTGGCCACAACATCGAATTTGGACCACATGCCTTCGCCAATGGCGTAGTCGGCACGCTGCAAGGTGAAGCTGCCACTGAGCAGGCCTTGTTTGCCCTGGGGCGTGTGCTTCATGGCGACTTTGATATCGCGTGCGCGGCCCTTGATGGTGAGCGTGCCTAGCACTTCATACGCATTGGGCGCGGTTTGCTTGACCTGTTTGGCCACAAACAGCGCCTTGGGGAAGGCGCCGGTATTGAACCAGGACTTGCCCACCACTTCTTGGTCGGCCTCGCCCGATCCGGTGTCGACGCTGGCCAGATCGATCTCGATGCTGGCCTTGGTTTGCTCGGGCTTGGCCGGGTCGAAGCTGAGCTGCGTGCTGAACTTGGCAAAGTGCCCGTCCATACCCACGCCCATTTGCTTGAAGCTAAAACTGACGCTGCTTTTGTCCATCTGCACCGCCTGGTAGGGCACAGCATGTGCGACTGCAGCCAGCGCCAGGCTGACCAAGGTAAAGAGGGATTTGTTCATCGTCTGAAATAAGGGTTTCATAGCGGCTTCTTAGCTTGTCGAATTGCGGCGCGCCGGCAGCATGCGGCACAAGATGTCGTCCTTGCGCACTACGTGGTGCATAAGCGCTGCGGCAGCGTGAACGCCGACCAGCACCAACAAACCGATGTTGAGCGCCCAGTGCAGTTCGGCCAGTTGCTTGCCCAGCGCCTTGTCGCGCCCCAGCAGGTCTGGCAGGGGTAGCACGCCAAACCACACGGTTTGCACACCTTTGGCCGAACTCATCAACCAGCCGCTCAGGGGAATGGCGATCATCAACGCGTAGAGCGCAAAGTGGCCGGCGTGGGCCAGTGTTTTCTGGGCGGCGGTCATGCTTGTAGGGTACGGCGGCGGGCGGTGGGTGATGCGCCAGACCAGGCGCAGCCAGACCAGCACAAAGACGCTCACCCCCGCCCATTTGTGCCACGAATACAGCTGTAGCTTTTCGGGCGAGAGCGGCAAATCCGACATGTAAAAGCCCAGCGCCAGCAGGCCAAAAATCACAAGCGCCATGAGCCAGTGCAGGCCTTTAGCGGTGGGTGTGTAATGGGTATTCATATCGAGCGGGTTCAATAAAAGGCGTAACCGTCCATGGCGATCACGTAGTCACTGATGCCCCGGTAAAAGGCCTGTGGCTGCGCCTCAATTCCCGCCGCACCCAAGGCCGTGAACAGGGGCAAGAGATGGTCTTCGCTGGGGTGGGCGCGCAAGCCACTGGCGCTAACCTGGCGGTAACTGAGCAGCGCGGCGGTGTCTTTGGCCACCATGTGCTGGTGCACCCAGTCAGCAAAATCTTGCACATAGGCCGGTGTTTGGCCCCCGGCCATGCGCGCAACCATGTAGTCGCGCAGGTTGTGCGTGACATTGCCCGAAGCGATGACCAGGAAATTCTGCTGCGCTAGAACGGCCAGCGCCTGGCCGATGCGGTAGGCGTGCTCAGGGCCGGCGTGGCTTTGCACCGACAGCGGGATGACCGGAATGTCGGCATCGGGAAACATCTGGCGCAAGGGAATCCAGGCGCCATGGTCCAGGCCGCGCTGCGCGTCTTGCTGCACGTCAAAGCCGTGGGCTTGCAGGGCAGCGACCACCTGCTGCGCCGCCTCGGGGCATCCGGTGGCGGGGTAGCGCAGGTCGTACAAGCGCGAATCGAAGCCGCCAAAGTCATGGATGGTTTCAAGCTGGGTGGCTGTGCCTACCGTGGGCGCAGCCGTGTCCCAATGCGGGCTGAGTACCAAAATGGCGCGCGGCGTCCCAAAGCTTTGCGCCAAGGTTTCCATGGCCGCACCCGCAGCGCCCGGTTGCAGGGCAAAAGTGGGTGCGCCGTGGGGCACAAAAAGAACGTTGCGTCGGGTTTGCATTGGGGGCGGCTTTCGATGGGTTGGACTGTAGGGCTGCTAAAACAAAAGAAAAAGGTGCTAATCAACAATTACTTGTTGCACAATTATCAACAATGGACAAACTCGACGCCATGCAAACCTTTGTGCGCGTAGCGCAGACCGGCAGCTTTACCGCCGTGGCAGACCAGTTGCACGTGGCCCGCTCGGTGGTGACACGCCAGATCGCCGCGCTGGAAAAGCACCTGGTGGTCAAGCTGATCACCCGCAGCACGCGCAGCCTGACGCTCACCGCCGCAGGATCTGCTTATCTGGAAAAGTGCCGCGTCATCCTCAACATGGTGGACGCTGCCGAATCCAGCCTGACCGAGGAAAAAGCCGTACCCCGGGGCCGCATCCGCCTGGCGCTGCCGCTGAGCTTTGGCTTGCAGCGCCTGATGCCCGCCTTGCTGGACTTTGCCAATGCGCAACCGCACGTCGAGCTGCTGCTCAACTTCTCGGACCAGCGCTCCAACCTGATCGAAGAAGGCATTGACCTGGCCATCCGCATCACCGCCGACCTGCAGCCTGGCGACATCCTGCGCCAGCTTGGGGCGTGTCGCCTACTCACCGTGGCTGCCCCTGCCTATCTGGCACTGCACGGGCAGCCCACGCACCCGGCACAGCTGCAGCACCACGAATGCCTGGTGTACTCCATGACCAGCAGTACCGCCAATTGGCCATACCAGTTAGGCGAGCAAGTGCACCAGTTCCCGGTGCGCGGCCGCGTGGCCGCCAACAATGGCCTGGCGCTGCTGCAAGCCACAGCCCAAGGCATGGGGATTGCGCTGCAACCGGACTTCCTCGCTGAGCCTTTTGTAGCGCGCCAAGAGGTGGTGGAAATCTTGCACGACTTTGCGCCTGCGCCCTTGGGCATTTACGCAGTCCTGTCCAGCAACCGCTACATACCGCACCGGGTGGCGGTGCTGATGGACTACCTGGCCGGGGTGCTTAAGGGCGCCGGGGCCGAGCTAGGTGGACTGCCCTGACTTTGCCTGCACCGCGCGCTTGGCGCCACAATCGCGCAAAAATGCGCCCAACGGCTTGACCCACCCACCGCACCAAACCAACACCATGCGCCTGAGCATTTGTATGATTGTGAAGAACGAAGCGGACATGCTGCCGCTGTTTTTGCAGCACGCGGCGGGCCTGTGGGATGAATTGGTGGCGGTCGACACCGGCTCCAGCGACGCCACCGTGGAGCTCTTGCAAGCCGCAGGCGCCCGCGTATTGCACCAGCCCTGGACGGGCGATTTTGCGGCGGCACGCAACCACTCGCTGGCAGCGGCTAGCGGAGATTGGGTGCTGGTGCTGGACCCCGATGAGCGCTGCTCACCCGAGTTCGTTGCCGCCGCACGCGCGCTGCTAGACCGCACCGACGTGGGTGCCGCCACGATTCGCATGCAAAACATGCGTGAAGACGGCCACATCCACGAGGCAAACCTGCTGCGCCTTTTTCGTCGGCACGACACGGTGCGCTTTCAATATGCGATCCATGAGGACATTACCGCCTCAGTAATGGCGCGCCTAAGGGCCACAGGCCAGTCCCTGGTGCATGTGCACGGGCCGGTGCTGCACCTGGGTTACGCGCGCGGGCACGCACAGTCACGGGGTAAGAAAGAGCGCGATGTGGGCTTGATCCAGGCCACGCTCAGCGCCACGCCAGACCACATTTACCTGCATTTCAAATTACTGGAACAGGCCCGGTTTTGGGACGACCCGGCGCTGTGGCGGGCATCAGCGCCAGCGGCACAAGCAGCCTACCTGCGGGTCGCGCATCTGGCACACGGACCGTGGTTGGGCGAAATGCTGGTGATGGTGGCCGAGGGCCTGCATCCGAACGACCCGCAGGCGGCGCTGGCCACCCTGGACGCGCTGGCCGCAGCGGGCGCGGGGCTGGAGGAGTCACCCGCCTTGGCGTGCAAACGCGGCGATTTGCTCGAGTTGACCGGGCGCTTGTCTGAGTCGGCCCGGGCCTTTGAACACGCCCTGGTCGCCAGCGGTCCGGTGGTCAACCAACAACTCGCACGCACGCGGCCCCGCATGGGCTTGGTGCGGCTGGCCATCGCTTCGGGTGACCTGGCACAGGCACATGCGCACCTGGCCCAGGTGCTGGAACATGAGCCCGGCGACCCGGAAGCCGTCTTCGTGTCCAACTTTTTGTCGGGAATGAAAACCGCTCCATAAGGCGGCATGCAGGCATTACTTGTGGTGGCTCAGCGCGTTGCTGACGAGCTTGGAGGTGATGTCCACAATCTGGATCATCCGGTCGTAGGCCATGCGCGTGGGGCCAATCACGCCCAAGGTGCCCACCAGCTTGCCGTCGACCTCGTAGGGCGCGCTGACGATGGACAGGTCTTCAAACGGCACCACCTGGCTTTCACCGCCAATAAAAATGCGCACGCCCTCGGCTTGTCCGGCAATGTCGAGCAGGCGCATGATTTGCGCTTTTTGCTCAAACAATTCAAAGGCGCGGCGCAAATTGCCCATGTCGCTGGAGAAATCGCTGAGCTTGAGCAAGTTGCGCTCGCCTGCGATGACCACCTCGTCCTGCGTCTCCGCCATGGCGTCGGAGTTGACCGCCACCGCCGCGGCCATCAGGCTGGCGATTTCTGAGCGAAGGCTTTCTACCTCGATTTGCAGGCGTTCGCGCACCTGCTCGATGTCCAAACCGACGTAGTGGCTGTTGAGAAAATTGGCCGCCTCCACCAGTTGCGATTGGGAATGGTCCACCTCCGTAAAGATGACCCGGTTTTGCACATCGCCGTCGGGCGAAACGATGATGACCAGCACGCGGCGCTCCGACAGGCGCAAAAACTCCATGTGCCGAAAAGCCGATGTGCGCCGTGGTGCGATGACCACGCCCACAAACTGCGACAAATTCGACAGCAACTGGGCCGCGTTGGAAATGACTTTTTGGGGTTGGTCGGGTGCCAGGCTGTGCGACGCAAAGCGCTGGGGCTGCACGGTGAGCATGGTGTCAACAAACAGGCGGTAGCCGCGCGCCGTGGGCACCCGCCCGGCCGAGGTGTGGGGGCTGACGATAAGACCCAACTCCTCCAGGTCCGACATGACGTTGCGGATGGTGGCCGGCGAGAGCTCCAGCCCAGAGGCCTTGGACAAGGTGCGGCTTCCCACAGGGTGGCCGTCAGCGATATAGCGTTCAACCAGCGCCTTGAGCAACAACTTGGAGCGTTCATCGAGCATCGAAACATTTTAGTGATGTAATTTGCCCATGAAACCCCGCGTGAAGTCCCAATTTCGCCATGTGGCCCTGATCGGCAAATACCAAATGGCGCATGCTGCCAACGCGGTGGCCGCCTCGCGTGCGACCCTGGACGAGATTGCGCACTTTCTGATGGACCAGGGCTGCGAGGTGGTAATGGAGGCCGATACCGCCGCCAAGCTGGGTCTGTCCAATTACACCGCCATGGACGTCGACGCCATTGGGCAGCACTGCGACTTGTGCCTTGTGGTTGGTGGCGACGGCACCATGCTGGGCATCGGACGCAGGCTGGCGCAATTCAAGGTGCCACTGATCGGCATCAACCAGGGGCGGCTGGGCTTTATCACCGACATCGCGCTGGACCACTACGCCGCCACGCTGGCGCCTATGCTGACGGGCCACTACGAAGTCGACGACCGCAGCCTGATGCATGCGCAGGTGATGCGCGACGGGCGCTGCGTTTTCTCGGCCCTGGCCATGAACGACGTGGTGGTCAACCGGGGCGCCACCTCGGGCATGGTGGAGTTGCGTGTCGAGGTAGACGGCCATTTCGTGGCCAGCCAGCGTGCTGACGGCCTGATCATCGCCACACCCACCGGATCAACCGCCTATGCCTTGTCGGCGGGCGGGCCGCTGCTGCACCCCTCCACGCCGGGATGGGTGCTGGTGCCAATCGCCCCGCACACGCTGTCCAACCGCCCGCTGGTGTTGTCGCATGCGGCAGAAATCGCAATCGAAATCGTCGCCGGGCGCGACGCCAGCGCCAACTTTGACATGCAGTCGCTCGCCAGCCTGATGCACGGTGACCGCATCGTGGTGCGGCGCTCCGAGCACCAGGTGCGTTTTCTGCACCCTAAAGGCTGGACGTATTTCGACACGCTGCGCCAAAAACTCCATTGGAACGAGGGAGGCGCGTAAACCGTGGGCCTCAAACGCATCGTGCTGCGCGATTTTGTGATCGTGGAAGCGCTTGATCTGGAACTCGCCAACGGGTTTACCGTGCTCACGGGCGAGACCGGCGCCGGAAAGTCGATTTTGGTCGATGCGCTGCAACTAGTTACCGGCGCGCGGGCCGAAGCGGGGGTGATTCGCGAGGGCGCGCCGCGCGCCGCAGTCAGCGCCGAATTTGACTGCCCCGCCGGCCTGGAAGCCTATTTGGCAGACGCTGGTTTTGACGCCAACGAGACCCTGCTGCTGCGCCGCAGCGTGGACCTGGGTGGCAAAAGCCGCGCCTGGGTCAACGGCAGCCCCGCCACCGCACAGCAGCTGCGCCACCTGGGCGAGCAGCTGCTCGACATCCATGGCCAGCACGCCTGGCAAAGCCTGACCCGGCCCGAAGCCGTGCGCGGCCTGCTCGATGGCTATGGCCGCATCGCCAGCGCGCAACTGGCAGCCTTGTGGCTAGCCTGGCGCCAGGCACACAGCGCGCTGGAAGCTGCGCTGCAAGCCCAGGACGCGCTACAGCGTGAGCGCGAACGCCTGGCCTGGCAAATTGCCGAGCTTGAAAAGCTCAAGCCCCTGCCCGACGAGTGGGACCAACTCAATGCGCAGCACAGCCGTTTAGCGCACGGCCAAACCCTGCTGGAGGCCAGCGAGTCAGCACTGGCGTTGCTCTCGGGCGAGGCCGACAGTGCATTGACCCCCTTGCACGGTGCGCTACAGCAGCTGCTGGGCCAGGTGCATTTGGAGCCGGATTTCCAAAGCCCGGCAGACGTGCTGGCGTCCGCCCTGGCGCAGATCGAGGACGTGGCCCATACGCTGCGCAGCTACCAGCGTCGCATTGAGCCAGATCCGGCGCTGCTGGCCGAGCTCGATGCCCGGTTGGCATTGTGGGTTTCTTTGGCGCGGCGCTACAAGCGCAGCCCGCCGGAGCTGGCGGACACATTGGCTCAATGGAAGTCCGAGCTGGCCGCCTTAGAGGCCGCCAGCGACCTTGAGCGCCTGGAGCTCGCGGTGAAGCACACGCACGCAGCCTATCTATTAGAGGCGCAAAACGTCTCCCATGCCCGCGCCGAAGCGGCCAAGCGCCTGGAACAGGCCATTACCCAGGCCATGCAAGGGCTGGGAATGCAGGGCGGGCAGTTCGTGGTCGCGCTTCAAGCCCTTGAAAAACCCCAGCAAAGCGGCCTGGAGGACGTAGTTTTCATGGTCGCCGGCCACGCGGGGAGCACACCGCGTGCGGTAGCCAAAGTGGCCTCGGGGGGCGAACTCTCGCGCATCGCTTTGGCCATCGCCGTGACCACCAGCCAACTCGGTGCTGCACCCACGCTGATTTTTGACGAGGTGGACGCCGGAATTGGCGGTACGGTGGCGCACACGGTGGGCCAGCTCATGCAACAGCTGGGGTGCGACCGCCAAGTGATGGCAGTGACCCATTTGCCGCAGGTGGCAGCCTGCGCAGACCAGCATTGGGTGGTTTCCAAACACCTGCAAGGCGTCAGCACCGTCAGCACGGTGCAGCAAGCACAAGACGAACAGCGCACTGCCGAGATCGCACGCATGTTGGGCGGCCAAGCAATGTCAGCGGCAACGCTGGCGCACGCCCAGGAAATGCTGCAACAGGCCCGGGCTTAAGGAGAATCTATGGAACTGGTCCTGATCACTGGCATGTCGGGCTCTGGCAAGTCGGTGGCCTTGCACGCGCTAGAGGACGCCGGGTTTTACTGCGTGGACAACCTGCCCCCCGCGCTCTTGCTCGATTTTGTGGCTCTGGAACAAAAAAATCAGGCTCCCCGCATTGCGATTGCCATCGATGTGCGTAGCGCAGCGTCACTGCCTTTGGTGCCTGAGCAACTCGCTTTGCTGCGTGCCAAGGGCCTGGCCATCAAATGCCTGTTTCTTGACGCCAGCACCGACACACTGGGCCGGCGTTACTCTGAAACGCGGCGCAAGCACCCACTGTCCCAAATCGAAGGCGGCCATACCCGGGGGGAGCAGAACCGGCGTCTGGTTGACGCGATTGAACTGGAGCGCCAGATGCTGTCGGCCATACGCGACGTGTCATACGTCATCGACTCCAGCATGCTGCGCGCAGCCCAACTGCAGGGCTACGTTAAGGCGTTGATTGCCTCGCCCACCGAGCAGCTGACACTTGTATTTGAATCCTTTGCCTTCAAGCGCGGGGTGCCCGCCGATGCCGATTTTGTATTTGATGTACGCATGCTGCCCAACCCGCACTACGAGAGCGCATTGCGCGCCCTGGATGGCCGCGACGCGCCGGTGGCGGAGTTTTTGCACGCCCAGCATGAGGTGCAGGAAATGCGCGCGCAGGTGCAGCAGTTTTTGGACTACTGGCTCGCGGCCATGGCGCGGGACCACCGCAGCTACGTCACCGTAGCCATTGGCTGCACCGGCGGCCAGCACCGCTCGGTCTACCTGGTAGAACAACTGGCCCAGCATTTCGCCAGCCAATGGGCCACGCTCAAACGGCACCGCGAATTGGACGCGCTTGCGCCCAAGCCCCACTAGGCGCTTACTGCGAGCCGCTCTGGTCCAAGAGCTTTCGAATCGGGGCGGGCAGACCCAGGTCCGGCCAGCGCTGCGCCGCCACCCACGAGCCGCCCACGTCGCCAAGCGATTCTTGCCCCGCCAGGTCCAGACGCCAGGGGTGCAAATGCAGGTCTTTGTGCGTCAGCACATGCAAAAACGCGGGTAAGGGCTCCAGTTGCGCCTGCCAACGCGCGGGCACTGCGGCGTGCAGCGCCGCTTCACTTTCAAACAGTGGCAAACAGTGCAAGGCCGCCCAGACACCCGGCGTGGGCCGTTTGCTGAGCCAGACCGCGCCGTCGCTGGTGCGCACCCACAGCAGCCACAGCGACTGGCTGGAGCGCTTGAGCCTGCGACTGCGCACCGGGTAGCGCTGGGGCTCACCCTGAGCGTGGGCCTCGCAATCGGACTGCAGCGGGCACACGCCACACAGCGGGGTTTTTGGCAAACATACGGTCGCGCCCAAGTCCATCATGCCCTGGGTGTAGCGCGCCATGGCCTTCGGTGCGTCCTTTGCTGAGGGCAGAAGGGCCGTGGCGGCGTCCCACAAGGCGCGCTGTTGCGCTGCCAGTGCCAAGTCGCCA
>CAMDKE010000040.1 GCA_945901215.1 Comamonas sp. lk | reverse complement strand
ACCGCACCCCGGCGCTTGAGAAAACCGGCATCAACCTGTTTTTCAACGGCCCGGAGAGCTTTACCCCCGACGACCGCTACCTGCTGGGCGAGACGCCCGAGGTGCGCAATCTGTTTGTGGCCGCTGGGTTTAACTCGATTGGCATTCAGTCCGCCGGTGGTGCGGGCAAGGTGCTAGCCGATTGGATGCTCGACGGTCACCCGCCCATGGACTTGTGGGACGTGGACATCCGCCGCGCCATGCCTTTCCAGCGCAACCGCAGCTACCTGCGCGACCGCACCGTAGAAACCTTGGGTCTGTTGTACGCCATGCACTGGCCGTTTCGCCAGCCCGAGACGGCGCGCGGCGTGCGCCGCTCTATCCTGCACGACCGATTAGCAGCGCACGGCGCCTGCTTTGGCGAAGTGGCCGGCTGGGAGCGCCCCAACTGGTACGCCCCGCCTGGCGTCAAGCCCGAGTACGAATACAGCTATGGCCGTCAAAACTGGTTTGACTATTCGGCGGCTGAACACAATGCCGTGCGCAATGCCGTGGGTCTGTTTGACCAATCCTCATTCGCCAAGTTTGTGGTGCAGGGCCCAGACGCTGAGAAGGTGCTCAACCACATCTGCGCCAACAATATGGCTGTGCCAGTGGGCAAGGTGGTTTACACCCAATGGCTCAATGAGCGAGGTGGCATCGAAGCCGACCTGACCGTCACCCGCGAGGCACCCGACCGCTTTTTGGTCGTGACCGCAGCCGCCACGCAAACGCGCGACTTTGCCTGGTTGCAGCGCCAGATTCCCGCAGACGCCCGCGCTATGGCCACCGATCTGGGTGCGAGCATGACGGTGCTAGGCCTGATGGGCCCACGTTCGCGCGAGCTGCTGCAGCTTGTCAGCAACGCCGACTTCTCCAACGAAGCTTTTCCCTTTGGCACCTCGCAGGTGATTGACCTGGGCTACACCCGCGTGCGCGCCAGCCGCATTACCTATGTGGGTGAGCTGGGTTGGGAGTTGTATGTGCCGGTGGAATGCGCACCCGGCCTGTTTGACGCACTGATGCGCGAAGGCGAACCCCTGGGCCTGCGCCTGGCCGGCTACCACGCGCTCAACTCGCTGCGCATGGAAAAAGGCTACCGCCACTGGGGCCACGACATCAGCGACGAAGACACGCCGCTGCAAGCGGGCCTGGGCTTTGCGGTGTCCTTCAAAAAGCCTGATGGCTTTTTGGGGCGCGAGGCGCTCGTCAAGCAAAAGGAGGCGGGTGTTACCCGCAAACTGCTGCAGTTTGCACTGCACGACGCAAGCGCCCTGCTGTACCACAACGAACCGGTTTGGCGTAACGGCGAAATCGTCGGACGCATTTCTTCAGGCATGTTTGGCCACGCGCTGGGTAAATCCTTGGGCATGGGCTATGTGGAACTGGGCGCACTTGCGGGCTCAGACGCGGACTTGCTGGCAGCGAGCTACGAGATTGAAGTGGCCGGCGTCAAAGTGGCGGCCACTGCTTCGTTGGCTGGCTTTTATGACCCGCAGAGCTTGCGCGTGAAAGGCCTTTGAATGGCGCTGCAAGCCGCCCGCCTGTCCGGCCCTGAAGAGCTGGCGGACGCCGCTGCCCAAGACCTGGACCCCGGCCAGGCCATTGGCGAGCAGCTGCGCGAGCTGCGCTTGGTAAAAAACCTGACCCTGCGCGAAGTGGCAGAAAAAGCCGGCATTTCGGTGGGCTACCTGAGCCAGCTCGAGCGCAACCACTCGCGCCTGCCCATTGGCGTGCTCAAGCGCATCAGTGATGCTTTAGGCGTGCACATGAACTGGTTTTTTCAGCAAAACACCGAGGGCGACGCCGCCGAGCGCGATGTGGTGGTGCGCAGCAACAACCGCCGCCGCATGTCGTTTACCGGCCTGGGCATCCAGGAAGAGCTGCTTTCGCCGAACCTCAGCGGCCCGCTTGAGCTTTTGATAAGCACCATCGGCCCCCATGCCGACAGTGAGGACTATTCCCACGATGGCGCCGAGGCCGGGCTGGTGTTGTCTGGTACCTTAGATTTGTGGGTTTCAGGCCGGCATTTTCAATTGTTTGAAGGCGACAGCTTTGCCTTTAAAAGTACAGAAGTGCACCGCTGTGCCAACGAAACCGACAGCCCGACCAAGGTGCTGTGGGTAATTACCCCTCCACATTACTGACTGCTGCATCGGGCGCTACCGATCGCCGGTTTGCGCCTGCCTGTGGCTAGGTCGTGGCAGGTGCAGCAGGGTTTGGGGTGGTTTTTGGCGGCGAGCAGTCGCCGCAAACAAACATGCTTTTGCCCGCCAGCTTCTTGAACGAGCCCAGCGAGCGGGGTTTGTGCAAGCCGCATTTGGCGCAGCTCATACTGGCGTTGCCAGATGATTGTGCAAAAGGGGAGCCCGACGCGCGCGATCGATAGCGCAGCCCGTCGGCACTGATTTTTGTGGTGGTGTTGTCGCGCATAACCCGCATTTTGCCGCTTTTATGGAAAGTAAGCAAAAAGGAGGAAGTTTTGCCAGGTCGCCCAGGAAGTTTTGGCGACTTGCTAAGCGCGGGCGACGGCCGCGCGCTGGTGCAATGTGGCGAACTGCTGGTACCAGTCCAGGCAGCCCGGATTGGCCATCGCCTCTTTGTTCACCACTTTTTCCAGTGGGTGGCCTAGCAGCAGCTTCTTGATGGGCAGTTCCTGCTTCTTGCCTGACAAGGTGCGCGGAATTTCCGCCACTTGGAAGATGGCATTGGGCAAAAAGCGTGGGCTCAGGGCGTTGCGAATGGCCTGGTGGATGCGGGCTGTAAGTGCCTCATCGAGGGCAAGGTCCGGGCGCAGCACCACAAACAGGGGCATATAGCTCTCGCGCCCCAGGTATTCCAGGTCCACCACCATGCTGTCCATCACCTCGGGCAGTGCTTCGACGGCGCTGTAGATTTCGCTGGTGCCCATGCGCAGGCCGTGGCGGTTGATGGTGGCGTCGCTGCGGCCAAAGATCACGCAGCCCTGCCCCAGCCCTTGTGCGTTGCCGATACGCAGCCAGTCGCCGTGGCGCCACACGCCACCGGCCTCTGCCCCCAAGTCGCCACCGCCGATGCGCCGACCTTGGCCTGGCGGGTACATCTCAAAATAGCTCGCCAGGTAGCGCGCGTTGGCGGTGTCGTTCCAAAAATACTGGGGCATGGACGGAATGGGCTGGGTGCAGACCAGTTCGCCCACTTCGCCCAGCACGGGTTCGCCCGCCTCGTTCCAGGCTTCCACGGCGCAGCCCAGCAGGCGGCATTGCATGACGCCGGGTTCTTGCGGCAGCTCCCGGTTGCCGCCGATGAAGGCGCCGCAAAAGTCAGTTCCGCCGGAGATATTGCACCACCAGATGTCGAAGTTCGGGTCTCGCACGCCTGCGCGTGGCAGGCGGCAAAATTGGTCGGTACCCCAGATTTGCGTCTCGGGCGCCAGCGGCGAGCCGGTGGTGCCTAGCGCGCGCACGCGCGAGAGATCACCCAACTGCGCCAGATCCAGCTGGGCCTTGTGGCAGTTGGCGTAAAACGCCGCACCTGCGCCAAAAAAGGTGATGCCTGTTTGGGCGGCAAAGCGCCACAGGGTGCCCCAGTCGGGGTGGTCTTTGTCGGTGCCTGCCGGGTTGCCGTCGTAGATGACGCAGGTGGTGCCGTTGAGAAGGCCGCTGAGCTGGGCGTTCCACATCACCCAGCCGGTGGAGCTGTACCAGTGAAAGCGTTCGTCCAAGCTGTTGGGGTGGTAGCTGCAGCCCACGTCGTTATGCAAAATTTTGAGCGCCAACGCCACGATCACTGTGCCGCCATGGCCATGAACGATGGGTTTGGGCAGGCCCGTGGTGCCGCTGGAATACACGATCCACAAGGGGTGGTCCCAAGGCAGCCACAAAGGCTCGAACGCGGCCACCGCCGCGTCGTCGCGGCCGGTGGTCTGCGCCATCGGCGTGGCCTCAGGCACGTCCGCAGGGCTGTCTGGCCCCTCCAGATTCCGGTGAACGATGAGGTGCTGCACGCTTGGCAGCGCCGCGCGCAGCTCTTGCACCACAGCGCGGCGGTCCAGGTCGCGACCGCCGTAGCGTACGCCATCCACGGCGATCAGGATTTTGGGCGCGATCTGGCGAAACCGGTCCAGCACGGCTGCAGTGCCCATGTCGGGTGCGCAAATGCTCCAGATGCCGCCCAACGACACGGTGGCCAAAAAGGCGACCATGGCCTCGGGAATATTGGGCAGATAAGCAGCGACGCGGTCGCCAGGCTCCAGGCCCCGGGCCTTGAGGTGCAGTGCCATGGAGGCAACCTGGCGGCGCAACTCCGGCCAGGAAACTTCGCGGTGCGCGCCACGCTCGTTGCGGCACACCAGCGCCTGGCAGCCTGCGGCATGCGCTGCGTCCACATGGCGCAGCACCTGTCGGGCGTAATTGGTTTGCGCCCCAGGAAACCAGCGGGCGCCAGGCATCACGTTGGCTTGCAGCACGGCGCGGTGCGGCGTGGGAGAGCGCAGGTCAAAGTAATCCCAAATGCTTTGCCAAAATGCGTCCAGATCGGTCACCGACCACTGCCACAGCGCGCGGTAGTCGGCAAAGGCCAGGCCGCGCTGGGCCTGCAGCCAGTCCTGGTAAAGCCGGATTTGCGGCCGGTGCGGGGCAGGGGGGTTATCGGTGGTGGTCATTTGTGTGCGGCGTAGGATTCGTGGGGCCGAGCCTACCAGCGCCCGGCCTGTGGCGACCTACCGGAACTCCCTGTGCTGGCGGCCAAGCTGCGATCATGTGGCGCATTCGTTGCAAAAAGGATGGATATGAATCTCAATAATGGCGCTGGCGCCTTGTATACGGCTTACCAGAGCGGCGTGTTGCGCCCTTCGCAGGTGGTGGCCAATGCCCTGGCCGCTGCGCGCTTGGGGGAGCCTGGCTTGTTCCTGTGCATTACCCGGGAGCGCGCCCTGCAGGAGGCCCGCGCCAGCGACGCCCGCTGGGACGCCGGGCAGCCCTTGGGCCCGCTCGATGGCGTGCCGGTGGTGTGGAAAGATTTGTTTGACGTGCAGGGAACGCCCACGACCGCCGCCTCGGCCACGCGCCGCAACGCCGCTGTGGCCTTGCAAGACGCCGCCGCCGTGCAGCGCCTGGCGGCCTGCGGCTGCATCAGCCTGGGTAAGGTGGGTCTGACCGAATTTGCTTATTCCGGCCTGGGCTTGAACCCGCACTTTGGTACGCCCATCAACCGTGCAAGCATGGATGGCCACCGCGCGCCTGGCGGCTCGTCCAGTGGATCGGCGGTGGCGGTGGCGGCAGGTATTGCTTGCATTGGCATGGGCACGGACACCGGGGGCTCGGTGCGGGTTCCAGCGGCCTTTAACGGGTTGGTGGGTTTCAAGCCGTCGATTGGCCACTTCGACAAGCGCGGCATGTTTCCGCTGTCTGAGACCCTGGATGTGCCCGGGCCGATTGCCACCACAGTGCAAGACTGCGCCTGGGTGGATGCCGCCTTGCGTGGTGCTGCGCTGCAGCCGCTGGTGGCCAGCGCAGTGGCCGGAATGTCTTTTGTCGTGCCTACCAACCTGATGTTTGACGGCATTGAGCCCGAAGTGCAGGCGGCTTTTGATCTGCTGGTGCAGCGCCTGCGTGCGGCCGGTGCGCAGGTACGGGTCGAGGCGTTCCCCGCTGTCGACGCATTCACCGCACTGACCGCGCGCCACGGCACCATTGCCGCCGCCGAGGCCTATGTGTGGCACCAAGATCTGGTGGACGGACCGCTGGCCCAGGCGATTGACCGCCGCGTGCTGCTAAGGCTGGCGCGTGGCAAAACCATGACCGCGCTGGATGTTCTCACCTTGCAGGCGGCGCGCGTACGCCTGGTACGTGAATGTGCCGCACAACTGGGCGACGCTTGGATGCTCAGCCCGACCGTCGTGCATGTGGCACCCTTGGTCGGGCCCCTAGAGGCTGACGACACGCTGTTTCACAGCACCAATCTGCGCACCCTGCAAAACACCTTACCTGGCAATTTTTTGGACTTGTGTGGTGTCAGCTTGCCTATGGGCACCGGCGCCGCTGGCATGCCGGTGGGCGCGCTGATCTCGGGGGCTGCCGGGCGGGAGGAGGCGCTATTGGCCGCCGCCGCAGGGGTGGAGCAGCTCTTAGGCCAAAGCCCTGCTGCTGCACGAACAGAAGTGCCTTCGGTGAAAACGCCCCAGTAAAAACTCGACTGGCGCCCCTGGTGGGGCCGCAATCAGGTGGTGGGCTTGGGTGCGGCGCAATCTCCGCACACAAACATGTTTTTCCCGGCTAATTTGCGGTAAACGCCCAGCGCGCGCGGTTTGTGTACGCCGCAGCGCGCACAACTCATGGTGCTGTTGTTGCCGGTTTGGCCGAAGGGGGAACCCGAGACCCGCGCTTTGTAGCGCAAGCCGTCGCTGCTAATGGTGTTGGAATCATCGCTCATCCCCCGATTGTGCCGCGTTTTCTCTGCCCCGGGTGGCTGCCGCTTCAGGGGCGTGTTGGCGACCTATACTGGCGCGATTACTGTGAAGGAGCCAACGATGGGTGAATTCTCTGTGTTCCATTGGCTGGGTTTCGTGGCCCTGGTCAGCCCCATAGTGGTAGGCGTACTCTTGTTGGGCTTGCAAAAGCCGGTGTGCATCATCCATACCGAATCGGGCCTGGTAAAAACTGGTTACATCGGCTACAGCTGGACCTATCTGGTTTTCGGCTGGTTTTTACCGGTGGTGCGGGGTGAGTTGGGTGTGGGTGTGCTCCACCTGATCATTACTCTGGTGTCGTTTGGCCTGTCGCAGCTGATTTTTCCGTTTTTGTATAACCGCCAGTACATGAACCGTATGCTCACCTCAGGCTGGCGCTTGGACCCCAAGGATGGCAACTACGAGCGCGCTAAAACCGCGCTGTATATTCGTCGCGACATAGCGCATGGATAACCAGTCGGCGCGGGGAATTCTCTACCTGTGCTTGGGCGTACTGGTTTTCTCACTGCAAGACGCCATCATCAAGCAAGTCAGCGGTGGCTACGCGCTCACCCAGGTCGTGTTCATCCGGTCCTGTGTCGCGGGGCCCATTTTGTTTGCGCTGGTATTGCGGGAGTCGGGTTGGCGCGCGATTTTTGCCTCCAATTTGGCCGTGTTGAGCGTGCGTGCCACCATCATGTTGGGTGCGTATACGGCGTATTACATGGCGTTTCCGGCGCTGCCCCTAGCCGATGCCGTGGCGCTTTATTTCACCGTGCCCCTGTTTGTAACGGCTTTGGCGGGCCCTCTGCTGGGTGAGCATGCCGGTTGGCGAGTCTGGGCTGCCGTGGTGCTGGGTTTTGTAGGGGTGATGGTGATGCTGCAACCGGGCAGCGGCCTTTTTGAACCGGCGGCCCTGTTGTCGCTTTTGGCTGCGGCCTTGTATGGCATGGCAATGCTCATGGCGCGCAAGTTTGGCAGTACTTTGTCGGCGGCGGTCATGGCGTTTTACCAAAATACTTTTTTCCTACTCGGGTCGGGCTTGGCGGCCTTTGCCTTGAACCACTGGGGCGTGGTGCATGCAAACCACCCGAGCCTGTCGTTTTTGGTGCGACCATGGCTTATGCCCACCTTGTCCGATGGGCTCTTGATCGCCGCCTGCGGCGTCGTGGCCGCCATGGGCATGATGTTTTTAACCAGCGCCTACCGTGTAGCGCGGGCCAGCACAGTCACGCCGTTTGAATACACCGGCATTTTGTGGGCCCCTTTGTGGGGATTTTTGTTTTTTGATGAGGTGCCGCGTGCGACCACGGTGCTGGGCGCGATGGTGATTGTGGTGGCTGGTTTGCTCGCCTTGCGCTTGGCAAAAGACCGGCAGTAATGGCACGCCCCGGCAGTCCAGGGATTTTGGCCGTACCCCTAAATAGAGGCCCTATGATGGCGGTCAGCGTTCAAACTGCCGGCCCTTAGGCTCGCGGCAGCGTGGATAGACCCCTTCATGGCACAAAGGACTGGCGGTGGCACAAATCAAGGCGGTTTTTTCGGTCGATAACGAAAAGCTCAAACGCTTGGGGGTGGTAGACCCCCGTTCCAAAAACAGCATGGCGCTGTTCAAGTCCGGCGCGCTGACCAGTGACGAGCGGCTGTATCTCAGCCTGTGGGGCTCACCCTTGCTCAAAACGGTTTCTATGGAGGCAAAACGAAAAATCGTTACGGCTGGATCGCCCATTGATGAAGCCTATTTCATTATCAGCGGCAGTTTGTTGGCCACTGCGGGTTCGGATATTTACCGATTGGGGCCGGGTAGCGTGGTCGGTCTGGCCGAGGGAATTGTCAACAAGCCCAGCGCCCTCACTGTGGTGACGGTGTCGCCAGTACAGGCGCACATTATTCCGTTTCACAAAATTGACAACATCATTGCTTTGCTTCCCCTGGAGGTGAAAAGTATTTTGCTCACCATCATTAAACGAACCTTGGCCTTGCCCTAAAGGCTGCATGGAGCGCGCAGTGAAAGAATTTGACGTTCAGACCTTCCCCGACGGAGAAATGATTTTCAAGGTGGGCGATGTGGCGAGCCACTTGTTTTTTATTCAGTCGGGTGCGGTGGACTTGATTAGCGCCCAAGGCGTGGTGTTCGGTGAAGTTCCCAAAGGGCAATCGTTTGGCGAGGCGGCGATTTTGGCCGGTGGCATTCGCGGCGCGTCCATACGCGCCAAGGGCCAGGTGGTTTGTACGCGGATAGAAGCCGACGTAGCGGCCCAACTGCTCAACTCGCATTCCCCCTTGCTGGTGACGATATTGGAAGCCTTGCTCTTGCAACAAAGCATGCAAAACAGTTTGCGCCACCCGCAGGATGTACGGGTGACTGATGCGCCCTGAGGCCGCCTACTTGCGCCTTGCGCAGAACAATTGGCGCGGCTGCTTGGACGATTCTCTGGCCTGGGTTCGGTCTTCTTGGCACGGGGACTGGGTCGGATTGCCGCACCTGCTGGCACGCTGTGCGGAATTCTTGGGGCTGCAAGCGTCTCGTATGCGCCCCACGAGCCAGGTGTTGCTAGATGCTGCCCTGGAGGTCGCAAATCGTGTCGAGCAGGATGCTGCTTGCGCAGCGGTGGAGCCGGCTTACCACAATCGTCTGCACTTTGCCGATTCACTCACAGCAATCACCGTCCAAACCGCCATCGAGTCGGCGCAGTGGGGTATCGACGAGCCCGACTGGAAGGCAGCAATGCTGCTGCTTGCGGTAGCGCACGATTACCAGCATCCGGGCAAGGTCAATACCTATGCCAGTGAGTTGGAGCGATTGACCGTAGAGGCCCTCAAGCCCTTGTTGCACCGCCAACACGTGCCGCCACAGTGGATTGAGCGAATTGAAACCCTTGTGTTACGCACGGACTTTGCGCTGGTGCCAGAAAACCACCAGCGTGTGCAGGGGCTGCCCTTTTCCTGGTGTACCGACTGGGCGACCGTTTTGTTGAATGAGGCCGATACCTTGGCCAGTTCTTCCGAACGATTCGGCCCCGCGCTTGGCCTGGCGCTGGCGGCGGAGTGGCAAGCCATTGGTTTTCCTGCCTCTGCTGTGGTGGCGACTGCGCAGGGTCGGCGCGGCTTTTTGGAGCACATTCGTTTTTCCAGCTGCAGCGCCAATGTATTGGGTGCTCCGCAGTGGGTTCAGCGCCAACTCGACGAGTTGGCCCGGGTGTAACCGCCGCAGGCTTAACGAGCCAATGCCTTGGTGCGCCGGCGCAAGCCAACAAAACCGGTCACCACCAAAGCCAGGGCTAGCAAAATCCAGGGCAGTGCGGTTTTCATTTTTGGCACTGCGTAGTGCCAAAACGCGTAACGGTGCGCAGTTTTTTCAAGTTCGAAACCTTCAGGCACCGGCAGCACACCGTTGTCCTGGGCATACTTTGCGTAGTCTTCCGACATACGGTTAAAGCGCTCTACTTGAATGTCTTTGAGGTCGCGCGTCTCCCCAGGATCGACCGACAGGTCATACAAGTGCCATTGCCCATCGCCCAGGGGCGCTATATTTTTCACCAGCTTGTAGTCGCCCTTGAAAAGGGCGGCGCTGCCAGCGAGCTCGTAGCCCAATGGCTCTTCGGGCCCGTAGACGCGGTCTGTGCGGCCCATCAGCAAAGGCAGCAGGCTGTGGCCAATGGTGCGCTCCACTGGTTTTCCTTGGTACAAGCCGCCGTGCGGCGCGATGCTTGCTGCGTCGAGCAAGGTGGGAACCAGGTCGTTTACGTGCGTCAGTGCGCCGATCGTTTTGCCCTGGGCCATACCCGGTAGGCCGGCAATGATGAGTGGAACGCGCAGGCCGCCCTCGCTGGCGAAGTATTTGTAGCCGCTCAAGGGAGAGTTGGTGGCGCTGGCCCAACTCGGTCCGTTGGCGGAAAAAGTGCCTTGGGCGCCCAGACCGTCACCTTTGGTTACGTAGTTCATGCTGAGCCAGGCTCTGGAAAGAAAAATTCTCAGCGGATTGGCCGGGTCGGAGCCGTTGTCGGAGAGAAAAACAAAAATAGTGTTCTCGTATTGGCCGCTGGCTTTGAGGTGCGCCACCAAGCGGCCGACCTGGAAGTCCATGGCCTGCGCCATGCCCGCGTAAACCTCCATATGCTGCGCTTGTTCGCGCTGCTGCGCGGGACTAAGTTGGCTCCAGTCCTGGGTGCTGTTCATGTCGGCCAGCTTGGTGCCGCTTGGTACCAGACCAAGCGCGGCAGCCCGGTCACGTCGCGCCTGGCGCAAAGCGGTCCAGCCGTCGGCGTACTTGCCGCGGTATTTGTCAATGAACTCCTTGGGTGCTTGCAGCGGGATATGGTTGGCCTGAAACCCGATGTAGGCGAAAAATGGCTTCGCATCTTTGGCGTCTGCGGCTATGTAGTCCATGGTTTTGTCGACAAAGAACTGGGACGAGTAGAAGTCTTTGGGCGGGCTGGCTGACTGGTCCTGCTCAAACCAATAGGCCTTGTCGTATAGCAGCATATAGGTTCGGTTTTCCCAGTTGTCCGAGCCACTGTCTGCCTGAATAAAGGACTTTTCAAACCCCCGGCTCCCGGGCAACTCGCCAGGTTTCTTGCCCAGATGCCACTTGCCTGCGATGTAGGTGTGGTATCCCTTGTCGCGCAGCATGGTGGCCAGGGTCACTACATTGTCATTGAGCACGCCGCCATAACCGGGCTTGCCTTCCTGCGATGCAGGGGTCGTCTCTGGCATATTGCCCACGCCGTTGCGGTGGTTGTCAACCCCGGTGAGCAGCATCGCTCGGGTGGGCGAGCAGGTCGCAGCAACGTGGAAATTGGAAAATTTGGCGCCGCGGTGGGCCAGCGCATCGAGGTTGGGGGTGGCAATTTCGCTGCCGTAGGCGCCTACGTCGGTAAAGCCCCAGTCGTCAGCGACTAGCACGACGATGTTGGGTGGGCGTGGGTTGGGAGCGCGAGAGCTGCTGTTGCAAACATTGCAAGCCAAGCATGTCAGAAGAAGAACTCCGACGTGCGGAATATTGAGAGCCATAGGTGGGCATTATTCCTGCATATCGCTGCACCTATAGGGTGCATTACGGCTTTGTCATATTCGCGTCGCCACTTGGCCGGCAGCGCATTCCCGCGTCTTAGAGCATGCGGTCTTTGGCTAAGAAATAGGTGCGCGCATAGGCCACCAACTGGCCGTCCGTTGGGTGGTCCACGGTTTCTACGCCGACCACCCGGCCGGCCGTTTTTGGGTCGTGGGCATGGATGTGTTTAAGCAGCGCAAGCTTGGCCTGGGCCGGGCCGACGATGAGGATTTCTTGTGCACCGTGCAAGGCCTCTGCGACGGCGTGGTAATAGTCCTTGTCTTCCGGTGCGCGTCCGCTACCCAGAGTTCCCTTGCGGCTGTGCAGCTTGCGGTGGGCAAGCGTGGGGTGGATGACCGACTTCTCGACATCATCGGGGCTGATGTGCATGACATGGGCTTCGGTGTGGTCTATCCAGACCAGAGCATGGTAGTGAGACAAAGCGGGCTCCTAAGAAAACGAGATGGATAGCAATAGCCTTCATCATGCGCTCG
>CAMDKE010000039.1 GCA_945901215.1 Comamonas sp. lk | reverse complement strand
CAGTTTTTCCGCCCGAAAGCGCAGCATTTCCACCAAACCGGGCTCGTCAAGCACCGGGTCGGTGTCAGGGGGGCAAACCAGACTGGTCACGCCACCGGCCACCGCAGCGGCCAGCTCGGACGCCAGCATGCCCTCATGTTCGTGGCCCGGTTCGCGCAGGCGCGCGGCAAGGTCCACCAGACCGGGCAACACCAGGCAGCCGCTGGCGTCAATCGTCTGCGTGGCGGCGAAGTCAGCGGGCATTGCGCCTACGGACACCACCCGCCCCGCCGCAATGGCCACATCGGCCAGCGCGTCAAAGCCAGTGGCAGGATCAATCACACGGCCGTTTTGAATCAGGATTTTCATGGCGTGACCTATCTACGCCTCGTTACCCGCGACGATGCCCATCACCGCCATGCGCACCGCGATGCCAAAAGTCACCTGCGGCAAGATCACGCTTTGGCGACCGTCCACCACCGCCGAATCAATTTCCACCCCCCGGTTGATCGGACCCGGATGCATGACGATGGCGTCGCTCTTGGCCAGGGTGAGTTTTTCGGGCGTCAGGCCAAAGCTTTTGAAGTATTCCTGGCTGGACGGCAGCAAGGCGCCGTTCATGCGCTCGTTTTGCAGGCGCAGCATGATGACCACGTCGCAGTCCTTAATGCCAGCTTCGAGCGTATTGCACACCCGCACGCCCATGGCCGCCATGTCAGACGGCACCAGCGTGCGCGGCCCCACCACCCGCACCTCGGCGCAGCCCAGGGTGGTCAAAGCATGAATGTCTGAGCGCGCCACGCGCGAATGCAGCACGTCGCCGACGATGGCTACCGTCAGGTTGGCAAAGTCTTTTTTGTAATGGCGGATGGTGTACATATCGAGCAAACCCTGGGTCGGGTGCGCGTGGCGGCCGTCACCTGCGTTGACTACATGCACATGTGGCGCAACGTGCTGGGCTATCAGGGAGGGCGCGCCGGATTCGCTGTGGCGCAGCACAAAAATTTCAGCCGCCATGGCGCTCAGGGTGGCAATAGTGTCTAGCAGCGACTCGCCCTTGGACGCGCTGGAGCGCGCGATGTCCAGGTTAATCACATCGGCTGAGAGGCGCGTGGCAGCAATGTCAAAGGTGGTGCGGGTGCGCGTGCTGTTCTCAAAAAACAGGTTGAACACGCTTTTGCCGCGCAGGAGTGGCACTTTTTTGACCTCACGGTCGCTCACCGACACAAACTGCGCCGCCGTGTCCAGAATGTGCGTGAGGATGTCCTTGGACAGCCCCTCGGTGGACAAGAGGTGAATCAGTTCACCGTTCTTATTGAGCTGCGGGTTGCGTCGGCCCAACATGCTCAGGCACCTTTCACGTCAAAGCTAAATCGCCCGTCGGCGCCCTGCGCCAGCGCCAGCGACTGCGCCGCCCCCAGACTGACGCGCGCGGCGGCAAAATCGGCTTGGATGGGCAGCTCGCGGCCACCCCGGTCTACCAGCACCGCCAGCTTCACGCTGGCCGGGCGGCCGTAGTCAAACAGCTCGTTGGTCACAGCGCGGATGGTGCGCCCGGTGAATAGCACGTCGTCGAGCACCAGAATATGCGCACCCTGAACCGCAAACGGAAGCTTGGTCTGCCCGCCCGATGCCAACCCGCGCTGGGCAAAGTCGTCCCGGTGCATGGCCGAAGAAATGGTCCCATGGCCGCCTGCAAGCCCCAGGTCTTTTTGCAAGCGCTCGGCCAACCAGGCGCCGCCCGACGTGATGCCCACCAAGCGCGTGTCTGGGCCACACAGGCCACGCGCGCCGCGCAGCAGCTCAAGGTACAGGCTTTCCGCGTCAATGGCTAAATTCATGTCGGCAAGTTTCTCAAAAACTGTTCCAAGATGATGCAAGCAGACGCTGCATCGGCGTCTTTAGCGCCCGAGGCCAGGGCTTCGGTGGTGCTGTAGCGCTCGTCCACCTCGAACACCGGCAGGCCAAATCGGCCCCGCAGTTGGCGGCCAAATTTTTGTGCGCGGGCGGTGTTTTCGTGCGCGGCGCCATCGGGGTGGTAGGGCACGCCGATGACGATGGCGTCGGGCTGCCACTCTTTGAGGCGCAGGGCAATCTGGGCAAAGCGCGCGTCGCCGGTGGCGGCAATCGTGGCCTGCGGCTGCGCGGTGCCCAGCAGCCGGTTGCCCACCGCCACGCCGGTGCGCTGGGTGCCAAAATCAAAAGACATAAAGGTCGAAAGTAGCGGAGTCACGGCGGGCAAGGCCTGAGAAGCTAACGGTGCGCCACCCCCCGAAGGCGCGTCGCGTGCGACGGGCGATGCCGCTGCCGCACTCATGCGCTGCCCGCGTGCGGGGAAATCATCCAGGCTTGCACACCCAGCAGCGCCAGCGCCTGGTCGTAGCGCTCGGCTATGGGCGCGTCGAAAATAATGCTGTTTTGCGCGTCGACGGTGAGCCAGCTGTTCTCTTTAATTTCGCTCTCAAGCTGGCCCTCGCCCCAGGACGAATAACCCAGCGACACCAGCACCTTGCGCGGCCCGGCGCCCGAGGCGATGGCTTCGAGCACGTCGCGCGAGGTGGTCATCTCCAAGCCGCCGGGTATCACCATGGTGGATGCGTACAACGACTCCTCGGGCCGGTCGGCGCTGGCAAATACGGGCTCGTGGAGCACAAAACCGCGCTCTTCGTGCAGCGGCCCGCCCTGGAACACCGCCTGCTTGGCCAAATCCTGGCGCTGCAAAGGCAAATCCACTTTGCCAAACAGTGCGGTCATATCGATGTCGGCCGGCTTGTTGATGATCAGGCCCAGAGCGCCGCGCGGGCTGTGTTCGCAAAGATAGACCACACTCTTGGAGAACAGCCCGTCTTCCAGCCCAGGCATCGCAATCAAAAAATGGTGCGTTAGGTTGGTGGGTGCAGAATCGCCAGTCATTTTTTGATTTTAACGGCAGGCATGCAATCCACTTATTCCACCGGACTAGTCTGGTTTCGGCGCGACTTGCGCGCCACTGACAACCCCGCGCTCGCTCTCGCCTTGCAAAGCTGCACCCGGGTGCACTGCGTGTTTGTGTTCGACCGCAGCATTTTGGACGCCCTGCCCCGCGCCGACCGGCGGGTGGAATTTATCCAGGCCAGCCTGGTCGAGCTCGACGCCGAACTGCGGGCGCTCTGTAGCAAACCCGCAGGCGGCCTGATCGTGCGCCACGCGTTGGCAGCGGACGAAATCCCGCGCCTGGCCACCACTTTACAAGCCAAAGCGGTGTTTGCCGCGCACGACTACGAGCCCTGCGCACTGGAGCGCGACGCCCGGGTAGAGGCCGCGCTGGCCACCCAAGGTGTGGCCTGGGTGGGCGTGAAAGACCATGTGATCTTCGAGCGGCGCGAGGTGCTGACCCAAACCGGCAAGCCCTATGGCGTTTTCACGCCCTATCTGCGAGCCTGGCTGGCCGCCATGGGCACGCAAGGCCCGGTACGCCATGACAGCCAAAGCCACGGCGAGCGGCTGGCCGCGCGCCCACCAGGCTTGAATGCGCCCGTTCCCAGCTTGGCCGACATTGGCTTTGAGGCCACCAATTTGCGCGCCTTGGGCATCCAAGCGGGCGCTTCGGGCGCGCAAGCCATGTTGGAAGATTTTTTACCTCGCATGGACGCCTACGACGAGACGCGAAACTATCCGGCCGTCAAAGGCCCGAGCTACCTGGGCGTGCACCTGCGTTTTGGAACGGTGTCGGTGCGCCAGTTGGTGGCGCTGGCCCTGCCGCGCCACCAGGACGGCAACAAAGGTGCCAGTGTCTGGCTGGCAGAGCTGGGTTGGCGCGACTTTTACTTCCAGATTTTGGCCAACTTTCCACAGGTGGCCACTGGCGCCTTCAAGCCCGAATACAACGCCATTGCCTGGGAGCATGGCGCGCACGCGCAGGCCTTGTTTGACGCCTGGTGCCAGGGCCGCACCGGATACCCGCTGGTGGACGCGGCCATGGCACAGCTCAACCAGAGCGGCTATATGCATAACCGCCTGCGCATGGTGGCGGGGAGTTTTCTGGTCAAGCACCTGGGGCTGGACTGGCGTTGGGGCGAGGCCTACTTTGCGCGCCACCTCAACGACTTTGACTTGTCAGCCAACAACGGCGGCTGGCAGTGGGTGGCGTCCAGCGGCTGCGACGCGCAGCCCTACTTCCGCATTTTCAACCCAGTCACCCAAAGTGAGAAGTTCGACGCCTCGGGCAAATTCATCCGCCGCTACCTGCCCGCGCTGGCCAGTCTGGACGCCAAGAGCATCCACGCGCCGTGGTTGGCCAAGCCGCTGGTCTTACAAGCCGCAGGCGTGGTGCTGGGGCGCGACTACCCGACTCCGGTGGTAGACCATGCGACAGCCCGGGCGCGCACCTTGGAGCGCTATGCGGTGGTAAAGAAAGTGCAGAGTTTTAGCGCGAAGGACGAATAGCCTGCGGCTCGCGCCCCGGCGCGACCAGGCGCAAGGTTTAGGGAGCGGTCTTAAATCTGTACCAACTCAAAGTCTTCTTTGCGCGCGCCGCACTCGGGGCAGACCCAGTTCATGGGCACGTCGGCCCACAGGGTGCCGGGGGGGATGCCGTCATCGGGTGCGCCCAGCGCTTCGTCGTAAATCCAGCCGCAAATCAGGCACATCCATGTTTTGGTATCGGTCACAGCGTCATAAACCTTGAGAATAGAATGCCCGAATTGTAATAAGCCCCCGCGCGCACTTGTGGGGCCTGCCATGGGGTAAACCTGGCTTGCTACCGTGCTTTGCGTCTATCTGATTTCAGCGTCCATGAACAAACCTAGAAATCTGGCTCCTGCCTCGGAGCGCATTACCGTATTGGACGACGGCGACGACTTGCCCGACGGCCCGATTGCCAGCGTGATGACCTTTAACGCCAACGACCCCAGCGGAGCTGGTGGCCTGGTAGCCGACAGCGTTGCCATGGCGGCCGTGGGCGTGCACGCGATGCCAGTTATGACCGGCGCCTATGCGCGCGACACCAGCGAAATCGTGGACCACTTTGCACTCGATGACGAGGCCGTGACCAGCCAGGCGCGCACCATTCTTGAGGACGTGCCGCCCGACGTTTTCAAGGTCGGCTTTGTCGGTAGCCCAGAAAACCTCAGCGCCATTGCCGCGCTGGTGTCGGACTATGCAGACGTGCCGGTGGTGACCTACATGCCCGACCTGTCGTGGTGGCAAGAGGACCTGATGGACCAGTACTGGGACGCCTGCGCCGAACTTTTGCTGCCCCAAACCACGGTGCTGGTGGGCAACCACGGCACCTTGTGCCGCTGGTTGTTGCCCGACTGGAGCGCGACCCGCAGCCCCAGCGCTCGCGATATCGCCCGGGCCGCCCAAGAACATGGCGTGCCCTACACGCTGGTGACCGGCATGGCGCTGCCAGAGCACTTTATTGACAACTCCTTGTGCACGGCCACGGCGGTGCTGTGCACCGAGAAGTTTGAGCGCCTGGAGGCGGTTTTTGTGGGTGCGGGTGACACCCTGTCTGCGGCCTTGGCAGCCCTGATTGCCGCGGGCACCGAGCTCAGCGAAGCTGTTACCGAAGCGCTCAGTTACTTGGACCGCTGCCTGGAAGGCGGCTTTCGCCCGGGCATGGGCCATGTGCAGCCGGACCGCTTGTTCTGGGCCCACGAAGTGGACGAAGACGACGACGCCCCCGGTTTTGACGAACCCGACGACTCCTTCTCTTTTGAAATCACGCCCAATGAAACCCGACACTGACCACAACCTCGCCCTGTTCCAACGCGCCGCCCGGGTCATCCCTGGCGGAGTCAACTCGCCGGTGCGCGCCTTCAAGGCCGTGGGCGGAACGCCGCGTTTTGTGTCGCGTGCGCAGGGCGCGTACTTTTGGGACGCCAATGGCCAGCGCTACATCGACTACATCGGCTCCTGGGGGCCCATGATCCTGGGCCACGGCTATCCAGCCGTGGTAGAGGCAGTGCAGAAGGCGCTGCTGGACGGCTTTTCCTTTGGCGCGCCCACCGAACGCGAAGTCGAACTGGCCGAAGAAATTTTGAAGCACGTGCCCAGCATGGACATGGTGCGCCTGGTGAGCTCGGGCACCGAAGCGGCCATGAGCGCCATTCGCCTGGCGCGGGGCGCCACCGGGCGCAACAAACTTATTAAATTCGAAGGCTGCTACCACGGCCACGCCGATGCGCTCTTGGTCAAAGCGGGCTCGGGCCTGGCTACGTTTGGCAACCCGACGAGCGCCGGTGTGCCGCCCGAGGTGGTGCAGCACACGCTGGTGCTCGAGTACAACAACCTGGCGCAGCTTGAAGAAGCCTTTGTGCAGCACGGCCCCGACCTGGCCTGCCTGATGATTGAGCCTATTGCCGGCAATATGAATTTTGTGCGCGCATCGATGCCCTTTATGCGGCGCTGCCGGGAGCTGTGCACGCAGTACGGCGCTTTGCTGGTGTTTGACGAGGTGATGACCGGCTTTCGGGTCGCCTTAGGCGGAGCGCAAAGCGTGTATGCGCGGGAAATCCCCGGCTTTGCGCCGGACATGACGGTGATGGGCAAGGTCATTGGCGGGGGCATGCCGCTGGCGGCCTTTGGCGCCAAGCGCGCGGTCATGGAGCACCTCGCACCGCTGGGCACGGTCTACCAGGCCGGTACTTTGTCGGGCAACCCGGTGGCCACCGCGTGCGGGCTGGCGACCCTGCGCGAAATCAGCAAACCCGGCTTTTACGACGATCTGGCGCGCAAAACCCGCGCCCTGGTGAGCGGCCTGCAAGGCGCTGCCGACGCGGCCGGTGTGCCCTTTAGCGGCGACAGCGAGGGCGGTATGTTTGGCTTTTTCTTGTTCCCCGATCTGCCACAAAACTACGCCAAAGTGATGACCACGGACAACGCCCGCTTCAACACCCTGTTCCACGGCATGCTCGAGCGCGGGGTGTACTTTGCCCCGGCTCTGTACGAAGCCGGTTTCATGAGTGCGGCGCACAGCGACGCCGACATTGCCCAAACCGTGGCCCATGCGGCCGATATCTTTAGCCGGCTTTGACAGGCAGGCCCGGACCCTGCAGCCTCTGAGGCGCTGATGTGAGCCGACTGGCGCTGACGCGCGACAAGATATACAAAACCGTAGCCCGCCAACTGCACGGCGTGGTGCCCTGCTGGGTTTGCGCTGAGCACGTGGCGCGCGAGGACGCGACGCTGGAGCACATACAAGCCTTGAGCCAGGGCGGCAGCAGCCACCTGGACAATCTGGCCATCAGCCACGCCCGGTGCAACCAGCAGCGCCACGGCAGCAGCACACCACCTTGAGCGCACCCACAGGCCCCAAAACCTTCGCCCCACAGCTGCACTATGCGGCGCTGGCATTGGCATTGGCCGTGGGCCTACCTTGGGCATGGAGCCTGGCCGGTGCGGTGCTGGCAGCCAGCAGCACCATGGCATGGACGGATCTAGCCATAGACGTGCAAACTCGCCCTGCGCTGTGGATGGCCGTGTGGACCGGTGTGGCCGCGACCGCTGTTGCATGGTTCGGTGCGGCCTGGCTGCTGGCGGCCCACTTTGGCAGCCCGCGCTGGGCGAGCCTGGTGCAGCGCCTGCCGGCCATGCTGGCATTGCCACACGCAGCCTTTGCCATCGGTGTGGTGGTCTTGCTCGCGCCCAGCGGGGTTCTGGTGCGCTGGTGCGCTGCCGCCCTGGCGCCATTGGCCGGTCCCCTGGGGTTGGTGCTGGACACACCACCGGCCTGGCGTAGCACCCAAGACCCCTGGGGTCTGGGGCTGATCGCGGCGCTGGTGCTCAAGGAAGTGGCGTTTTTGCTCTGGGCCGGTGCTGCCCACCTGCAGCGCCCCGACGTAGCACGCCGCCTGGGCTTGGAACTGCGCTTGGCCCAGACCCTGGGCTACAACGCGGCCGATGCCTGGTGGCGTGTGGCCTGGCCGCAACTGCGACCCCGGATGCTGGCGCCCTTGGTGGCGGTTCTGGCCTACAGCATCGGGGTGGTGGATGTGGCCCTGGTAATTGGACCGACCACGCCAGCGCCACTAGCGGTGCTGGCCTGGCAATGGCTGCAAGACGCTGACCCGGCCATAAACGCCCAAGGCGCCGCCGCGGCCTGGCTGCTGGCGGCAGTACTGGCCGTCGTGGTGGCGCTGGGCGCTGCGGCGCACAGGCTGCTGACGGCACTCTGGTCGCGCCCGCGCTGGAGCCGGGGTCCCCGCGCTGGCCCCGTTGCCAACCAGCATGCGACCGTCCAGCAGACCAGAATCCGGCAGCTCGGCGACTACGCAGCCAGGGCGGGGTGGCACGGCGCCTATGTCGCTGTGGGACTGGCACTGGCCTGGGCCAGCGTGGCCAGCCTGTGGCCTTTCCCCGATCTGTGGCCGCAAGCCTGGAGCCTGGACGCCTGGGGCCAGGTGGTCCGCAGCAGCGGTACGCTGGCTACCACCGTGTGGCTGGGCCTAGCCAGCACGTTGGCGGCGGTGCTGTGGTGCGTAGCCTGGTTTGAATGTGCACCGGTACGCTGGCAGCAAAGGGCCTGGGTCTTGGTTTACCTGCCCCTGGCCTTGCCTGCCGTGCTGTGGACGCTGGGTTTGCACCGCCTGGCGCTGGACTGGGGCATAGACGCGAGCGCCTGGGGCCTGTGGCTGGCGCACAGCTTGTGCGCGCTGCCCTATGTGGCTTTGGTGCTGCACGGGCCTTACAGCGGTTTCGACCCGCGCTTGCGCACGCTGGCCGCTACCCTGGGCTGCGGCCCCTGGCCGTTTGTCTGGCGCGTCAAGTGGCCGTTATTGCGGGGCGCGCTGGCAGCCGCTTTTGCCGTGGGTTTTGCTGTCAGCGTGGCGCAGTACCTGCCCACGCTCTATGTGGGTGCCGGGCGCTACAGCACAGTTAGCACCGAAGCCCTTGCGCTGTCGGGTGGCGGCCAGAGGTCCTTGATGGCCGCATACGCCGCACTGCTTTGGCTGCTGCCTGCGGCCGTGTTTGGGCTGGCAACCTGGGTGGCACGGCCGCGCCAGTGGGCGACCCCAAAGCACAACACTGGCGGTTTGGCCGCGCAAGGCTATTAGCATGGACCACAACGCCACGCCGTTCCTGGGCCTGCAGTTGTCGCTTCAGCGCCTGCAAACACCGGCGTCCACCTTGCTCAGCGACCTGCACCTGTCGGTGCCCGCGGGCTGCGTGCACACCATCATGGGCTCCAGCGGCTCAGGCAAGTCGAGCCTGCTGGCGGCCATCTGTGGCACGCTGGCGCCGGGCATGCGATGCGAGGGCACGGTGCACGTCAATGGCCGGCGCCTGGACACGCTGCCCACGCACCAGCGCGCAGTGGGCTTGCTGCAGCAAGACGACCTGCTGTTCGCCCACCTGAGCGTGCTGGAAAACCTGCTGTTTGCCGTGCGCCCCGGCCCCATGGCGCAGCGCCGCCAGCAAGCCTTGGATGCACTTGCGGACGTGGAGCTGGCGCCTTATGCGCAGGCTAACCCGGCCACCCTCTCTGGCGGCCAGCGCGCGCGGGTGGCCCTGGCACGCGCGCTGTTGGCGCATCCGGTGGCCATCTTGCTCGACGAGCCCTTCTCCAAACTTGACACAGCACTGCGCCAGCGTCTGCGTGAGCAGGTGTTTGGCGCTATCGCACAGCGCCGCATCGCTGCCATCTTGGTCACCCACGACCCAGCAGACATCGCCGACCCGGCGCGCCTGACGGTGCTGGGCCGACAATCCGACCATGCTTGACCGTTTCGCCACCCGCCTGATCGCCCCCTTGGTTGACGCCCTGGCCCGCCCGCTGGCGCGCGCCGGGGTGGGAGCCAATACGCTGACCTGGTTGGGTTTGGCCCTGGGCCTGTGCGCCAGCGCCAGCATCGCCATCGGGCAGTACCACCTGGGCTTGGCATTGATGGCGCTGTCGCGCACTTTCGATGCACTCGACGGCGCGGTGGCGCGGCAAACCCGGGCCACCGACCTGGGGGCCTTTTTGGACATCACCCTAGACTTTGTGTTTTACGCCAGCGTGCCGCTGGCGTTCGCGCTGGCCGATCCGCAGGCCAACGCCTTGCCCGCTGCTGTACTGCTGGCCGCGTTTGTGGGCACGGGCAGCAGCTTTCTGGCCTTTGCGGTGCTGGCGGCCAAGCGCGGGCTCGCGCCGGCCCCGGCCAGCCACAAGTCGTTTTACTTTTTAGGCGGCCTGACCGAGGGCACCGAGACCCTGGCCGTGTTTTGCGCCATGGCGCTGTGGCCGGCGCACTTTCCCGTATTGGCCTATGGCTTTGCGGCGCTGTGCGCGGTCACAGGGGTAACGCGGGTGGCCTGGGGAATACGCGCTTTCTCTGAATCGCCCATGCGCCCGCCCGCTGGCCCAGCGCATGGCTAAAGCCCGGCCAGCCTGGACACTGGCGCTGCTGTGCCTGCTGGCCTTGCTGTTGTGGCTGGCCTGGCTGTGGGCCAGCGACAGCACGCCGGTGCTGAACTTATCGACGCTGCAACAACAACAGGCGGAGCTGTTGGACTGGCATGCAAAGTCGCCCTGGGCAGTGCGGGCCGGCTTTTTTGCGCTCTACCTGGTGTGCGCGGCTCTGGCCCTGCCCGGCATTGCGGTGCTCACGCTAGCCGGGGGTGCGCTACTGGGTTTTGGATGGGGCTTGGTGCTGGTGTCTTTTGCCTCCAGCCTGGGCGCAACCTTGTCGTTTTTATTGGCCCGCTATGTGCTGCGCGACCTGGTGCACGCCCGCATGGGTCCACGCGTGATGGCCATGCAAGCGCGCCTGGCGCGCGAGGGGGCCATGTATTTGCTCAGCCTGCGCCTGATTCCGCTGGTGCCCTTTGGCCTGCTCAACCTGGCCATGGGCCTAACAAATATGCCCGCGCGCACCTTTTATGTGGTCAGCCAAGTGGGCATGCTGGCCAGCACGGTCTTGTTCGTCCAAGCGGGTACGCAACTGGCGGCAATCCAGTCAAGCGCCGACGTTCTCACGCCACGGGTAGGGGCGGCTCTGGCGGCGCTCGGCGCTGTGTTTGCCCTGCTGCCGTGGGCCAACCGCCGGGTGTTGCGGTGGTGGCGCCAGCGCCGCGTTCTGGCGCCCTGGCGCAGCCATCGACCCCGGCAATTTGACCGCAACCTGGTGGTCATTGGCGCTGGCGCTGGCGGCTTGGTGTCGGCATACATCGCCGCTGCCGCCCAGGCCAAAGTCACCTTAGTAGAAGCCCGTACGCTGGGCGGCGACTGCCTCAACCTGGGCTGCGTGCCCAGCAAGGCCTTGATACAAAGCGCCCAGATGGCACACCAGGTGCGCAACGCGGCGCAGTTTGGCGTGCTGAGCACCCCCCCGCAAATCGACTTTATCGCTGTCATGCGCCGGGTGAACGAGGTCATTGCGCGCATCGCCCCCCACGACAGCGTGCAGCGCTACACCGACTTGGGCGTGCAGGTGCTGCAAGGCCACGCCACCCTCGTCAACCCCTGGACCGTGGAGGTGCGCGGTGCCGATGGTGCCTTGCAACGCATCACCACCCGCAGCGTGGTGATTGCCGCAGGCGCCCAACCCATCGTGCCCGATCTGCCGGGGCTGCAAGACGTGGGCTTTGCCACCAGCGACACGCTGTGGGAGCAGCTCGCGCAGTGCAGCACGCTGCCCCGGCGCATCGTGGTGCTGGGCGGCGGTCCGGTGGGCTGTGAGCTGGCCCAGGCCTTTGCGCGCCTGGGTGCTGCCGTCACCCTGGTCGAGAGCGCCCCGCAGGTGCTCGAGCGCGAAGACGACGCGGTCTGCGCCCTGGTGCAGCAGGCGCTTACGGCCGACGGTGTGGTGGTGAAAACGGCGCACCGGGCGCTGCGCTGCGCCTGGGAGGGCGCCGACCCTGCGCGGGAAAAAACCGTGCTACTGGAGCACGCCGGGCAGCAGCACACGCTGGCGTTTGACCTCTTGGTCTGCGCTGTGGGTCGCAAAGCGCGCCTGAGCGGCTATGGCCTGGAAGCCTTGGGCCTGGCCGTAGACCAGACGGTGCAAACCAACAACTACTTGCAAACGGTGTTCCCCAACATATACGCAGCGGGCGACGTGGCCGGACCCTACCAGTTCACCCACACTGCGGCGCACCAGGCCTGGTACGCCACGGT
>CAMDKE010000038.1 GCA_945901215.1 Comamonas sp. lk | reverse complement strand
TTTGGTCGCGCGGCGTGAAGGCGCGCAGGGCATGTTGCACCCGGTTGCCCAGCTGCGCCAACACCGTATCAGGAATGTCCAACGGGTTTTGCGTGACAAAAAACACGCCCACGCCCTTGGAGCGTACCAGCCGCACCACCAGCTCAATGCGCTCAATCAGCACCTTGGGCGCGTCCTTGAAGAGCAAATGGGCTTCATCAAAAAAGAACACCAGTTTGGGTTTGTCCAGGTCGCCCACCTCGGGCAGTGTCTCAAACAGCTCGCTGAGCATCCACAGCAAAAAAGTGGCGTACAGGCGCGGCGAGTTCATGAGTTTGTCCGCCGCCAGCACGTTGATCACGCCTTTGCCCCCGCCGCTTGCAGTCGTGCCGCAGCTGGCGTCGGTCTGCATGAAATCGGCAATATTGAGCATGGGTTCGCCAAAGAACTGATCGCCTCCCTGGCTTTCGATTTGCATCAGGCCGCGCTGGATGGCGCCTATGCTGGCGGCGCTGATATTGCCGTATTCGGTGGTGTAGGCGGACGCGTTCTCGCCCACGTGCTGGCACATGGCGCGCAGGTCTTTCATGTCCAGCAGCATCAGGCCGTCGTCATCGGCAATTTTGAACACCAGTTGCAAGACGCCAGACTGGGTGTCGTTGAGGTTGAGCATGCGCGACAGCAGCAAGGGGCCAAGGTCGCTGACTGTGGCGCGTACCGGATGACCCTGCTCGCCAAAGACGTCCCACAAGGTGGTGGGAAAGGCGCTAAAGCTTGGGCTGGGCAAGCCGCGCTCGTTAAGGACTTTGGCCAGCTTGTCGCCCAGAGCGCCAGCCTGCGAAACGCCAGTGAGGTCGCCTTTGATGTCGGCCAGAAACACCGGCACACCCAGGTTGGAAAAGCCTTCAGCCAGCGTTTGGAGGGTGATGGTTTTGCCGGTGCCGGTAGCACCCGTGATCAGGCCGTGGCGGTTGGCTTTGTCGGGGCGTAACAAGCACTGGATGTTTTGCTTGCCCGCTGTGCGCTGGGCGATGAAGATGCCCTCTTCTTGAATCGATGCCATAGAACTCCCGTAAATTGCTTTGAATCCGTCAACCCAGCAACTGAGCAGGCTTGGCTGCCAAGGGCAACACGTTGGCGCATATTAATGTCAATGCCCCATCGTGACTTTTTTCCGGTTGGGCTGGGGCCGGCGGCCAAGCGCCAGAGTACTTGAAGCTTGGTGTTCAGAGAACCGCTAAAACGTCTGAGAGAGACTTGCCTTCATAGTCCGGACGCTCACCAATTTCCTCAAAAGGGTGCCCGAGCCGGTTCACCCAAAACACCTGAAATCCAAACCATTTGGCCGCGAGTGCATCCCACGCGTTACTGGAAACAAACAGTATTTCCTGCTTGGCCACAGGAAACGCGGACAGCAGCAGCGCGTAGGCCTGCGGCGCAGTCTTGAATAGGCGAACATCCTCCACCGAGACCACCTGATCCAAATAGGGGGTCAACCCGTTGGCGTTCACTACCGTGGACAGCATCTCCCGGCTACCGTTGGACAAAATGGCCGTCGACAGCCCCTTGTTCTTGATGGAGCGAAGAACATCCAAACTATCGGGAAATCCGGTGAGTTTGGCGTACTGGTCCATCAAACGCTGCTCGTCGCCCGCACCCGGTGCAAGCCCGAGGCGCTTGCAGCAATACCGCAAGGAGCGCACGGTCAGCTCCCAAAATGGCAGGTAATGCCGACTCCCCCCAGCGTCGGGATCGCTCATGGTGACCAGGCGCGTGTATTCAATTTGCCGGTCACGCCACATCAAGGCCAGGGCTTGACCATGGCTGGGGAACAGGTGTTCGGCCAACTGGCCCATGGAATACACGTCAAACAGCGTCCCATAGGCGTCAAAGGCAACTAACTTGACCATAAGACCTTTTTTTGTGAGCCCACAAGATCTTTTGACCTAGGCATTCTTTTCCAGACGCTCGTTTTGCGGAAACATGAATTTGCGCGCATCAGCATCGAGCTCCGCTTTGAAGCTGTGCCGGCTTTTCAATGCTTCTGCGCGTTGGGCCGCTGGCCTGGTGTTAATCAGGTCTAGCAGTCGCTTCACATTGGGGTACTGCACCCAGGTGGCGTCCCCAGTACCCAGTACAAAGGGCAGCAGGCGGGCCCAACCCCAAAAAGCCATGTCAACCAGACTGTAGGTTTCCCCGACCATGAATGTCCGTGTGGAAAGATGATTCTCCAAGATTCCCCAATGGCGGTTAGCTTCGTAGTCGTACCGATTCAAGGCATAGGTTTTTGGTTCGGGTGCCATGTGGCGAAAATGCACAGACTGCCCAGAAAAGGGCCCAATGCCACTGGCGATGAACATCAGCCATGAAAGGGTTTCAGCGCGCTGCGGGCTCGCCATATCGGCGCAGACGAAGCGTTTTTCACGGTCAGCCAGGAAAAGCAAGATGGCATTGCTGTCAAAAACAGTCACGTCGCCCTCAACGATTGCCGGAACTTTTGCGTTGGGATTGACTGCCAGGAATTCGGGGGCGAATTGTTGGCCCTTGCGGGTATCCACCGGTATGGCCTCATAGCTAAGCCCCAGCTCTTCGAGCAAAAGGGCAATCTTCATGGGGTTGGGGGCGGCGTTGTAAAAAAACTTCAGCATATGCTCTCCGGTGAAAATAGTTTGAAACCTGAACACGTGCATTCTAAGAACTGCTGGCGGTCTAGCCGCTAAAGCCGCAGCGCTAGCCGCCCCGCAAGCATAGACGGTCAAAATACTCCGTTTCAGACGCCACAAGCCATGCCCTTTCCGCTCCTGAGTCGCCGCCAGCTCGTAAAGACCAGCATGGCCACTGCCACGGCGGCTTGCCTGCCCTTTGCGGCGCCAGCGGCCACGGATAAGGCTGGCAGGCCACTGGCCTTTCCCCGCGACGCGGGCGCACACCCCGACTTTCAGACCGAATGGTGGTACGTCACCGGCTGTGCGAATGTGGCCGGACAGGTGGCGGCGCTGGGGTTTCAGGTCACCTTCTTTCGGCGCCGCGTAGCATCCACACAGGGCTTGGACTCGGCGCTAGCAGCCAAGCAACTATTGTTTGCGCATGCCGCAGTGAGCGATGTGGCGGGGAAAACGCTGTGGTCGGACCAGCGTATTGCGCGCTGGTCGGGCACGCCAGGCGGCGATAACCCGGCTGATGGGGCCTGGGCTAGCGTGGTGGACACTGGCGTGGTGCTGCGCGACTGGTCGCTACTGCGCACGCCCGGGGGCGATTTGCGCGCCCAGGTGCGCGCGGCTGACTTTGTGCTGGAACTGCGCTTTACGGAAACGCAGCCGCTGCTTTTGCAGGGCGACCAGGGCCACTCGCGCAAGGGGCCAGACGCAGCGCAGTTCAGCTACTACTACAGCCGGCCGCAACTGCGGGCCCAGGGCGAAATCCGCCTCAAGGGTCAACGCCGGGCGCTAGAGGCGGGCAGCAGCGCCTGGTTGGACCAGGAATGGAGCGACGCGCTCTTGCACCCCGACGCGGTGGGTTGGGACTGGGTGGGTATCAACCTGCAAGACGGCAGCGCGCTCACCGCCTTTAGGCTGCGGCGCAAGGATGGCAGCGCCTTGTGGGACGGCGGCTCATTTCGTCTGGGTGACCGGGCGCTTAGCTTCCGTGCAGGTGATGTGGTGTTTGAACCCGAGCGCCTGTGGCGCAGCCCACGCACACAGGCCAACTACCCCGTCCAATGGCGCTTGCGCACGCCAACGGGCAGTTACACCGTCAAAGCGGTGTTTGACGCCCAGGAGCTCGACAGCCGCAACTCCACCGGCGCGGTGTATTGGGAGGGCTTGTGCGAACTGTGGGACAACCAGCAGCATCTGATTGGACGCGGCTACCTGGAAATGACGGGATACGCGGCTCCGCTGGTGCTGTAGGGCTTGGGGCACACCGACTGCCAGAGCGCAGGCGCGACAATAGAGCCCTTGCAAGCCGCTTGCCATTTGCGCTCCTTGCCCAACTTGTTGCTCCATGACTTCTGAACGTCCCAAATCCAAAACCCCAAAATCCCTCACTGGCTTGCTGCCGTTTTTACGCCCCTACCGCGCGCGCATCGCCTTGGCGCTGGTGTTCCTGGTGATGGCTGCCACCGCCACGCTGGCGTTTCCGGTAGCGCTGCGCATGCTGATCGACGGCGGCCTGGTGCAAGGCGACCAGGGCGCGCAGACGATGGCCATGCGGGAGCACTTTGTGGCGCTATTTGGCGTGGCCACGGCGCTGGGGGTGTTTTCGGCGCTGCGCTTTTACATGGTGAGTTGGCTGGGCGAGCGTGTCACGGCCGACATTCGCAACGCGGTCTACCACCACGTGTTGCACCAAAGCCCCGAGTTTTTTGAGACCACGCAAACCGGCGAGGTGCTGTCGCGCCTGTCAGCCGACACCACACTGGTGCAAACCGTGGTTGGCTCGTCCCTGAGCATGGGTTTGCGCAACCTGGTGCTGGGCGCCGGGGCCTTGTCGGTGCTGGTGTGGACCAACCCCTTGGTGATGTTGCAGGTACTGGCGGTGCTGGTGCTGATCGTGATACCGAGCCTGTGGTTTGGTCGCCGGGTGCGCAAGCTCTCGCGTGCCAGCCAGGACCGGATCGCCGACTCCAGCGCCATTGCAGCAGAAGTGCTGAACGCCATTCCAGTGGTGCAAAGCTACACGGCAGAAGCGCGTGAGTCCACGCGTTTCACCACCTCTACAGAAAACGGTTTTGAGACTGCCGTGCGCCGCAGCGGCGCGCGTTCGGTGCTGGTGGGCTTCATCATCATCGCTACCTCGGCCGCGCTCTTGTGGGGCCTGTACCAGGGCACGCAGGCAGTGGTCGCCGGTCGCATCACGGCGGGCGACCTGGGCCAAACGGTGGTGTATGTGATTTTGCTGGCGAGTGCATTTGCGGTGTTGGGAGAGGTGTATGGCGATTTACTGCGCGCAGCAGGCGCGACTGAGCGGCTGATGGAGTTGCTGCACACCGAGTCGCCTATTGCCTCACCATCGCAGCCCCTGCAGCTGCCCCTGGCGGGCTCGGGAAGCGGGGTACGCTTTGAAGCGCTGGATTTCCACTACCCGTCGCGCCCTTCGCATCAGGCCTTATCGAACTTCACGCTAGACGTGCTTCCCGGCCAGACGGTAGCGATCGTAGGCCCCAGCGGTGCGGGCAAGAGCACGGTGTTTGGACTTCTGCTGCGCTTTTACGATCCGCAGGCGGGGCGCATTGTGCTTGACGGTGTGGCCACGCACGACCTGGCGCTGGCTGACTTGCGCGAGCGCATCGGTATCGTGCCGCAAGATGCGGTCATTTTTTCGACCAGCGCAATGGAGAACATCCGCTACGGTCGCCCCAACGCCACCGACGCCGAAGTGCAACTGGCTGCCGAAGCCGCATTTGCGCACGACTTCATCAGCGCGCTGCCCGAGGGCTACCACACCTTTTTGGGCGAGCGGGGCTTGCGCCTGTCGGGCGGGCAGCGCCAGCGCATTGCGATTGCCCGCGCCATGCTGAAAAACCCGCCACTGCTGCTGCTCGACGAGGCCACCAGCGCCTTGGACGCCGAAAGCGAGCGCATGGTGCAAGCCGCGCTGGAGTCAGCCATGCGCAACCGCACCACACTGGTCATCGCGCACCGACTGGCCACGGTGCAAAAAGCCGACTTGATCGCGGTGCTTGACCACGGCAGGCTGGTGGAACAGGGCACGCATGCCGAGCTGGTGGCGCGCGGGGGCGTGTATGCAGGCCTGGCGGCCTTGCAGTTCAACGCCTAAACAAATGCGTGCGGTGCACCGGTCTGGGTGCAGCAAAGAAATGCAATAAACAGGCATGGAAACCCGACTGAAGGGCCCAGGATCACTGCAGAGTGCCCTTGGCTCCATCGGGCAGCAACAAGGGCAGGACAGCGATGCCCTCATCCAAAAGTTCGCGTGTTTCTTTGGCGCTGGCTTGACCGCGAATGGCGCGTTCGGGCGCCTCGCCGTAGTGGATCTTGCGCGCCTCTTCAGCAAACTGACTGCCCACATCGGTGGTATGGGCCACCAGTTTGCGCGACATTTCCAACCAGGCGGCAAGGGCGTCGGCATCTTGGGGTTTGGCAAGCGCAACCGCGTTTCCACTGGCTGGGGCTTGGTCCGTTGGGGCACTGCGCGCGCCTGAGAGATTGAGTCGCGGGGCGCTGAGCTTTTTTACTACCTGGGCATCGCCACACACGGGGCACTGCACCAGCGAGCGGCCTTTTTGCTCTAAAAAATCATCCTCCGAAGCAAACCAGCCTTCGAAAGGATGGCCGTGGCAACACTGCAAGTCGAGCACCTTCATGGCAGCGTCTGCCAGTCCAAGGGCCAGGCGCCCGCCAGTACGTTTTGTAACCACAGCGCGCCAACCAAGGTCTTGGCGTCGGTAACGCGGCCGTCGCGGCACCATTGCAGCAGTTCCTGCGGGGTGGCGGTAAAGACGTCCAAGAATTCGCCTTCGTCCAAAGCGGGTGCACCCGACACCAAGCCACGCGCAAACCAGACTTCAATAAATTCTGTGGAGTAGGCGATAACGGGGTGCATCACACCGGCACGCGCCCAATGGCTGGCACGGTAGCCGGTTTCTTCAAGTAACTCGCGCTGCGCGCAGGCCAGACCCGTCTCGCCCACGTCAATTTTGCCGGCGGGAAACTCGACCATCACCTGGCCGACGGGGTAGCGGAACTGGCGCTCCAGTACCAGTTGAACGCAAGCTTGGGCGTCGACATCCATGGGGATCACCATCACCGCGCCTGGGTGCACGACATACTCGCGGCTGGTGAGTTGCCCGTCGGGAAGCACCACCTCGTCACGAAACGCGTGCAGGAATTTACCCTTAAACAACTCTTGGCTGGAGTAGCGGGCTTCGCGCAAATGGGTGTCGGACAAGTCGAAACCCATGGCAAGGTGCGTCGGTGCGAAAAAAGACAGCTCAGGTACCGAGCATTTGCAAAATCGACTGCGCCGATAACGCCATCAGGCCCGCCGGGAAGATGCCCAGCAACAATACCAGCGCACCATTGGTAGCCAGTACCACCCGCACTCCCGTGCTGGCGACCACCGGGCTGGCGGTGATCGGCTCGTCAAAATACATCACCTTGACCACACGCAGATAGTAGAAGGCCCCCACCAGCGACATCATGACGGCAAAAATAGCCACGCCGATGTGCATAACCTGGCCCGACGCTATCAAAGCCTGTAAGACCGATAACTTCGCATAAAAACCAACCATGGGCGGGATGCCGGCCATGGAGAACATGCAGGCGGCCATCACGCCCGCGTACAAGGGGCTGACTTGGTTCAGGCCGGCGAAATCAGAAATTTCTTCACTTTCAAAGCCATCCCGTGCCAGCAGCATGATGACGCCAAACGCCGCGAGCGTGGTCATGACGTAGGTCACGACATAAAACATGGCCGAGCTGTAGGCATTGGCGGCCGAGATGGTGTTGCCGTCGACAACCCCCGACATGACGCCGATGAGCACAAAACCCATCTGCGAGATCGTGGAAAACGCCAGCATGCGCTTGATATTGGTCTGTGCAATGGCTGCCAGATTGCCCAAAAACAGCGAGGCGATGGACAAGACCATCAGCATTTGCTGCCAGTCGATGGCCAAGGGCAGCATGCCTTCTACCAGCAAGCGCATCGTGACGGCAAAGGCGGCCAGTTTGGGCGCGCCGCCAATCATCAGCGTGATAGCGGTCGGGGCACCCTGGTACACATCGGGAACCCACATGTGAAAAGGCACCACGCCCAGCTTGAAAGCCAGACCGGCCACGATAAACACCAAACCAAAAACCAGCACCTGGTGGCGCACCTGGCCTGAAACGATCGCCTTAAACACGGCGTTAATGTCCAACGAGCCGGTAGCGCCATACAGCATGGACATACCGTAGAGCAAAAAGCCCGAGGCCATGGCACCCAGGACAAAGTACTTCATGGCAGCCTCGATGGCAGCTCCGTGGTCCCGTCGCAAAGCCACCAGGGCGTAACTTGACAGCGTAAGCAACTCCAGCCCCATGTAGATGATGATGAAGTTGTTGCCCGAGATCATGATGAACATGCCCAGGAGCGCAAACAGGCCCAAGGTAAACAGCTCGCCGCCGCGCAGCATGTCGCGTGTTGCCGAATAAGGCCGGCCGTAGACCATGGTGACCATCACCGCCAACGTGGCAAAACACTTGAGCCATGCCGCCATGGTGTCGGCCACCACCATGTTGCCAAAACCATACAGCGTGAGGCCCGTAGTGGCGTAAAAACCCTCCAGCGCCGCAATCACGGCGAGGGTCGCCATGGTGAGCGCAAAAGTGAGCCCGCGCAGGGGACCTTGGGTCCGCAGATCCACCAAAGTGATGACACAGGCCATCACCAGTAACAGCGCCTCAGGAAATACCGCAATCCAACTGATCTGGTCCATCATGTTTCGTTTCTCAAGTCAGCAGGTGTTATTTCAGCTTGGACACGGCCACGTGTCGGAGCAATTCGGTCACCGATGTATCCATCACGTCGGTGAAGGGTTTGGGGTTCACGCCCATGTAAAGCACCGCTACAGCCAAGAGGGCGAGCATCACAAACTCGCGCGCGTTGATGTCGCTGAGTTCCTTGACGTGGTCGTTCGCCACTGGGCCGAGATAGACGCGTTTGAACATCCACAAGGTATAGGCCGCGCCAAAAATCAGCGCGCTAGCAGCCGCAAAGCCAATCCAGAAGTTGAACTTGACCGCGGCCAAAATAACCATCCACTCGCCGACAAAGCCAGCGGTACCTGGCAGGCCGCAATTGGCCATGGCAAACAGCAGTGAAAAAGCCGTGAACTTGGGCATGGTGTTGACCACGCCGCCGTAGCTGGAGATATCACGCGAGTGCACCCGGTCGTACAGCACACCGATGGACAAAAACATGGCGCCAGAGACAAAACCGTGCGCAATCATTTGCACCAAACCGCCAGAAACACCGAGGTCAATAAAGATGAAGAAGCCCAGGGTGACAAAACCCATGTGGGCGACCGATGAATAGGCCACCAGCTTTTTCATGTCCTGCTGCACCAGCGCTACCAGGCCTACATAGACGACCGCAATCAGGGACAGCGCAATCATCAGCCAGGCCCATTCGTGCGCTGCGTCGGGCGCGATCGGCAGGGAGAAGCGCAAAAACCCGTAGGCCCCGAGCTTGAGCATGATGGCCGCCAACACCGCAGAGCCGCCGGTGGGTGCCTCCACGTGCACATCGGGCAACCAGGTGTGCACCGGCCACATAGGCACTTTGACAGCAAAGGCTGCGAAGAAGGCGAAGAACAGCGCGGTTTGCTCCATCCTGCTCAGCGGCAGTGCATGCCATCCGGCAATATCGAAGCTGCCACCCGACTGGATGTAGAGGTAAATAAGCGCCACCAAGGTTAGCAAGGAGCCGAGCAAGGTGTACAAGAAGAATTTGAAAGCCGCGTAGATTTTGTTCGGGCCACCCCAAATGCCGATGATCAAGTACATCGGGATCAGCGTGGCTTCAAAAAACACATAGAACAACAAGCCGTCAAGCGCGCTGAACACGCCAATCATCAGCCCCGACAGAATCAAAAAGGCCGCCATGTACTGGTTGACCTTGCGGGTAATCACTTCCCAGCCAGCAATTACCACCACCACGTTGATGAATGCTGTGAGCGGCACAAACCAGAAGGAAATGCCGTCCACGCCCAAGTGGTAATTGACGTTAAAGCGCTGAATCCAGCTCGCGTTCTCGACAAACTGCATCTCGGCGGTGCCGAGTTGAAAACCCGCGTACAGCGGCAAAGTCACCAAAAAACTGGCAATCGCCCCCACCAGCGCCAGCCAACGCACCGCCTTGGCGTGCTCGTCGCGCCCCAGGGCGAGCAGCACGACGCCAAAGGCAATCGGCATCCAAATAGCAAGGCTCAACAATCCCATTTTTCTTATTCCTTACTTATTGAGCCAAACGAAATACGTCATGAGCACAAAAATTCCCAAAATCATGGCCAGGGCGTAGTGGTACAGATAGCCGGACTGGAATTGGCGCACACGCCCGGAAATCCAGCCCACCAGCTTCCACGAACCATTGACCAACAAGCCGTCAATCAGCATGCGGTCGCCACCCTTCCAAAGACCAGCGCCCAGCAAACGCGTACCGCGCGCCAAAATGTTCTCGTTGATCCAGTCCAGGAAGTATTTGTTCTCCAGCAGAACCACAAGGGGGCGCAGCGCACGGGCAAGCGCCGCAGGCACCGCAGGGTTGATCAGGTACATATACCAAGCCGTCACCACACCGCCTAAGGCCAGCCAGAAGGGCGCCGTGGTCAGCGCATGCACCGCCATGGCAACCGGGCCGTGGAAAGCCTCACCCAGTTCTCGCATTACCGGATGTCTGTCGGCGTTGACCAGGATGGCGTCTTTGAAGAACTCGCCAAACAGCATGGGCTCAATCGTCATGAACCCAATGGCTACCGAAGGAATCGCCAGCATGACCAGGGGCACCCACACCACCCAGGGCGACTCGTGCGGTGCGTTATGGTGGCCATGGGCGTCGTCGTGTTTACCCCGATGGTGGGCATCGTGGTGCACCTCCGGGTTTTGGTCGTAGCGCTCTTTGCCGTGAAACACCAGAAAGTACATACGGAAGGAATAGAACGCCGTGACAAACACCCCGGCCAAGACCGCAAAGTGGGCGAAACCAGCGGCAGGCAAATGGCTCTCGGCCACGGCCTCGATGATGCTGTCCTTGGAATAGAAGCCGGAGAAAAATGGTGTGCCGATCAACGCCAAAGAGCCGAGCAAGGAGGTGATCCAGGTAATCGGCATGTATTTGCGCACGCCACCCATCCAGCGGATGTCCTGGTTGTGGTGCATTCCCATAATCACCGAGCCAGCGCCCAAGAACAGCAAGGCCTTGAAAAACGCGTGCGTCATGAGGTGGAACACCGCCACCGAGTAGGCCGACGCACCCAGCGCCACCGTCATGTAACCCAGTTGGGACAAGGTGGAATAAGCCACTACGCGCTTGATGTCGTTTTGGATAATGCCCAAAAAGCCCATGAACAAGGCGGTAATCGCACCAATGACCAAGATGAAGTTGAGCGCCGTATCAGACAGTTCAAACAGCGGCGACATGCGCGCCACCATGAAGATACCGGCTGTCACCATGGTGGCGGCGTGGATCAGGGCCGAAATGGGCGTGGGGCCTTCCATGGAGTCGGGCAGCCAGACGTGCAAAGGAAACTGCGCCGACTTGCCCATGGCACCAATAAACAAGCAGATGCAGATCACAGTGAGCAGCATCCAATCGGTGCCGGGCAACACCAGTGCGGTCAGGCTGGATGCCTTGCCGAACACTTCGGTGTAGTTCAGCGTGCCGGTATAGGCCGCCAGGAGGCCAATACCCAAGATAAAGCCAAAATCGCCCACCCGATTGACCAAAAAGGCCTTCATGTTGGCAAAAATGGCGCTGGGCTTGTTGTACCAAAAGCCAATCAGCAAGTAGGAGACCAAGCCCACTGCCTCCCAGCCAAAAAACAACTGCAGCATGTTGTTGCTCATTACCAGCATCAGCATGGCGAAGGTGAACAGAGAGATGTAGGCAAAGAAGCGGTTGTAGCCCTCATCCTCGTCCATGTAGCCGATGGTGTACACGTGCACCATCAACGAAACAAAAGTCACCACGCACATCATCATGGCAGTCAGGCCGTCCACCATGAAGCCAATTTCCATCTTCAAGCCGCCAACCACCATCCAGGTATAAAGCGTCTCGTTAAAGCGGACACCGTCTTGCACCACGCTTTGCAGCGTGAGCGCCGAGAGCACAAAGGCCAGCAGCACCCCACCAATGGTCAGCGAGTGGGAGACTTTGCGCCCTATCCAGTTGCCGCCAAAGTGGGTGCCAAAAATACCGGCCAGCACCGCACCCACCAAGGGCGCCATAGGCACAACGAGCAGCGTAGCTGCACTAAGGGTTTGACTCATCTTGTATTCAACCCTTGAGCGTATTGAGTTCGTCCACGCTGATGCTGGACTTGCTTCGGAACAACAGGATCAGAATCGCCAGACCAATGGCAGACTCAGCCGCGGCCACAGTCAGAATGAAAAACACGAACACCTGACCGTGCATGTCGTTGAGGTAGTGGGAGAAGGCCACAAAGTTGGTGTTGACCGCCAAGAGCATCAGCTCGATGGCCATGAGCAGCACAATCAGGTTGCGCCGGTTCAAAAAGATACCGACTACCGAGAGCGCAAACAGCATGGCGCCCAGAGAAAGGAAGTGTCCAAGGGTCAATGTCATGCTTTTTTCTCCGTCTGTGCAGCGTCTTCCACCGCCGGTGCCGGGGCCACCTGGCTGGCGGACATT
>CAMDKE010000037.1 GCA_945901215.1 Comamonas sp. lk | reverse complement strand
CAGGTGTTCAGCAGCTGCATGACTTTACCCAAGACGGCGAAGCATTGGACTTCACAACGCAGATTGAGACGGCCATCAATTTCATCGGCCCGGTAGAGCTCACCGGGTCCATGTTGCCGCACATGCGCCACCAAGCCGATGCGCGGATCGTGTTTGTCACCTCGGGCTTGGCGCTGGCCCCTAAGCGAAGCAGCCCGGTTTACTGCGCCAATAAAGCAGGCTTGCGTTCTTTTGCCAAATCGCTGCGCGCCCAGCTGCGCCACGCGCAGTGGCGCATTGCAGTGACAGAGGCTCTGCCCCCGCTGGTGGATACCGACATGACCCGGGGTCGGGGGCGGGGCAAGATCTCGGCCCAAGCCGCTGCAGGCCAGATCGTGCGCGGCATTGCGGCTGGAAAGCCTGAGATTTATGTAGGAGCCTCCGCGCTGCTGCGTGTGATCAGCCGAATTAGCCCCGCATTGGCTGAGGCCATCATGATGAATCGGTAGCACAGCATGCACTCTCTGCGCTCAATGCTTCGGCGTTTGCTTCAGTTGGCGCAAACCGCACTGTTGCGCCATGGCACTGAGCCTCGGACCTTGGTGTTTCTTGCACTTCTGGCGGTTTTTGATGGATTTGTGCCCATGTTGCCGGCAGAATTTTTTGTATTGGCCTTGGGCATTCTTCAGCCCCAAAGAGTCAAGCTCATCGTGCTGGTGTTTGCGGTCGCCTCTGCTCTGAGTGCCCTGCTTTTGGCCCTGCTACTCGGAGCACTGAGCGCGTCGGCCGGATGGCTGGGGCTGCAGCTGCTCGGGGCGCAGTGGGAGCAGGCCTTGACGACCGTGCGGGCCTGGGGCCCTGCCACCATGGTGCTGTTGGCAGTTTTCCCGGACACACCGCGCACGTCGATTGCGGTACTTGCCTTGAGCGGCGTAAATCCCACGTCGATCGGTTTGATGGTGTTTGCGGGGAAACTTATTCTTTATTCCAGCCTGTTGGCTTTGATGCATTACCTGCCCTCGCGGCTGGGCCGGTGGCGCGGTGCAGATGCGGCATGGAAGCGATGGCTGCAGCGCCGCGCGAGCCGCTTTGTTGCTTATGGCCGCCGCATTCGCTGGCTGGCGCGCCGCCCAGACCCTGGCTATTCACCACCCCAAGGAGTTTCTTGATGCGGCGTTCAGTTCTACTTTTGCTTGTTGTTTCTATGATTTCTAGCGTGGGATTTGCCAATACTGTGCCGGCGCTCAGTGTGGCGTCTATTGATGCCAGTGGCGAAAAAGTGGTGATGACGGACCGGGTTTATGCGGACGGACGCATCACGCGACGCTTTGAGCGGGGAGCAACGCTGCTCTACCAAAGCCAAGTGAAGGCAACGCGAGACGGTTTTTCGCTTGAAGTGTCCGCTGGCCACCCGACCCAGTTGGGCGCTGTGCTTGTTGAAAAAGGCACGTTGGTAGCCAAAGACCCACACGGAAGCCCGCTGTGGACGGAAGTCCTGAAGGCTCCCTTGTGCCTGCCTGAACTGACGGCCGAATTCGTGCGGGCCCATTGGGACGACCTAAAGCCAGGCGCTCCTGCCGTGGAATGCGTGGTTCCGATCATCAAAGCCAAGAAGGTGGCGCCGGTTAAGTTCGTGCGTTTGCCCGATGCCGACAACGGATCGAGGCGCGTGGAGTTGTTGCCCGGTAGCTTTGGAATGCGTTTTTTCTTGAGCCCCACCACCTTGACCTTCAGCGCTGACGGCGCACAGCTTCTTGGACAAAGTGGCCAGTTTGAAACCACCAAAGACCCCGCAGGAAGTCCGAGCTACTTGAAGGGCGTCGGACTTGTCAGTGTGCCGCGCGAGGCCTGGGTCTGGAACAAAGACCGTTTTGGCGGCGCCAGCCCCACACCATGAGCGAATTCGCCAGCCTGGCGCCGGACTGAGTTACAGCCAGCTGCTGGGTGAGGCGCGTAGGCGCATGGCGGCTGATCGCGACGAAAGAAAGCCTTGGGGAAATCGGCTTCTTCAGCGGCTACGCCGACCAAGCGCACTTCACCAGAGACTTTCCATCGTGCGTCGGCTTAACACCCGCGCAGTACAGCAGGGAGTTTGCTGCTGGGCAATCGCCGATGGCGCCTTCCCTCAATACGGATTCCCAAACCCCAGCCGCGCCATGATCTCCGTCTCGCGCAGCTCCATCACCTGCGCGTCTTCCTCGAGTTCGTGGTCCCAGCCTTGGGCGTGCAGGGCGCCGTGGATGATGAGGTGGGCGTAGTGGGTTTGCAGGGTTTTGCCCTGGTCTTTGGCCTCTTGGGCGACCACGGGCGCGCACAGCACCAGGTCAGCGGTGACGATGGGTTCTAGCGCGTAGCCAAAGGTCAGCACGTTGGTGGCGTAGTCTTTTTTGCGGTATTCGCGGTTCAGTTCCTCGCCCTCGGGCGCGTCAACGATGCGCACCGTGATTTCGGCCTCGCTGGCCAGGGCGTTGCGCAGCCAACGCGCCACCTTGTGGCGGGGCAGGGCGGCGCGGTGGAGCGCAGCGTCGGGCAGCTTGCCGAATTGAAGGGACAGGGTCAGGGCGTGCAGCATGGTGTGGGGTGTTGCTTGGGTGTTTGGTTTTCGCAAAGGCCTGGCGTGCTCACTGGCCAAAGCGCTTGCGCGTCAGGCCCAGGGCCAGCCAAAACGACACTACCGCATAGGCCACCAGCACAGCGCCGTGGTACAGGCCGTCGCTGGGCCATTGGTCCATAAACAAAGGCCGCACCAGCGCCACAGCGTGCGACAAGGGCAACCAGGCGGCCAGCCACTGCGCCAGCGGTGGCAGTTGGGCTAGCGGAAAGAAGACACCACTTAAAAACATGGTCGGCGTCAAAAACAGCGTGAAGTAGTAGGTGAAAAAGTCGTAGCCTTTTGCCAGGGCGTTGAACACCAGCGCCATGGAGCTAAAGGTTATGCCCACGCCCAGCAAAATCGGCCAGGCCACCAGCAGCTTGGGACTGTGGCTGATGTCCAAGACCAGCATCACGCCCAAAATAGCAGTCACGGTGAACAAGGCCTTAAACGCCGCCCAGAGCATTTCGGCCAGCACGATGTCGTCCAAGCCGACGGGCGCGTTCATGATGCCATCCCAGGTTTTTTGTACATGCATGCGCGAAAACGCCGAGTACAGCGCCTCAAATGAGGCTGCGTTCATAGCGCTCATGCAAATCGAGCCGCTGGCCAGGAACAAGATGTAAGGCACGGGTTGGCCGTCCACCGTAATTTGGCCCACCAGGGCGCCCATGCCGTAGCCGAAGGCCACCAGCCACATCAGCGGCTCGGCAATATTGCCCAAGAGGCTGGGAATAGCCAGCTTGCGCCAGACCAGCAGGTTGCGCAAAAACACCGGCCAAAAGCGCAAGCTCAGGCGCGGCGTGCGCCAGCGGCTGAGGGTGTGTGGCGCATGGGGGATGGAAAGCGTGGGGGCGTTCATATCAGGCGTCCTCGCGGATCTGGCGTCCGGTTAATTTCAAAAACAGGTCTTCCAGGTTGGCCGGGCGGTGCAGGGTACGCAGTTGCGGGTAAGCGTGTAGCGCCTGCATCAGCGCGCCAGAGTCGCGGGTGTAAAAAAACACGGTCTCGCCGCTTATTTCGACCCGGCTGGCGTGCGCACGCAGGGGGCTCTCCGAAAGCGCCAGGGCGCCCACGCCATACACCTCCACCACATCGGGCTCCAGGTACTGGGCGATCAGGTCGCGCGGTTTGCCTTCGGCAATCTTTTTGCCGTGGTCCAACACCAAGAGGCGCGAGCACAGGCGCTCCGCCTCGTCCATAAAGTGGGTCGTCAAAAGAATGGACTTGCCTTGCTGCAGCAGCAATTGCAGGCGTTCCCACATCAGGTGGCGGGCCTGAGGGTCCAGGCCAGTGGTGGGTTCGTCTAGCAGCAGCAGCTTGGGGTCGTTGACAAGGGCGCGCGCCAGGCTCAGGCGCCGCTTCATGCCGCCCGAGAGTTCACCCGGTTTGGCCTTGGCCTTGCTGGTCAGGGACGCAAATTCAAGCAGCGCCGGAATGCGCTTTTTAATTTCCGCCTCTTTCAGGCCGAAATAGCGGCCATAGACCAGCAGGTTTTCGGCGCAGTTGAAGTCGGGGTCCAAGGTGTCGAGTTGGGTCACCACGCCGAGCTGCGCCTTGATCGCCAGCGCGTCCATGGGCATGCGCAGGCCCAGAGCAGTAATGCTGCCGGCGTCGGGCACGGTCAGCCCGAGGCACATGCGGATGGTGGTGGTCTTGCCCGCCCCGTTGGGGCCAATCACGCCCAGGCATTCGCCAGGGGCAATCTCAAAGGACAAATCTTGCACGACATCGGTGTCGCCATAGCGTTTGGTCAGGTGCTGGGCCAGGAATAGCGGGGAGGGGGCAGGCTCAATGTGGGGCATACAGCGATTGTCGCGGATGCCCATGAAGGCCGGCAGCTGCAGGGCCTGAACTGATACAAGCCCTGCATGCCAAAGTACGCGCCAATGCAAACGATGCGCTTGCTTTTCGTCTTGCTGAGCGCAACCGGTGCCGGGTACGCCGCACCTGCGACCCCACTAGTCACCTTGCTTGTTGCTGTTCGAGCTGGTGCAGCACTTCATAGCAGGCCAGCACGTCGGCCACGCTGCTGTTGCTTGCTCGGACTTCCCGAATGGCCGCGAAGAACTCGCGGTCCTGCAGTTCGATGCCGTTCATGGACACGTCGACCTGGCTGACGTCGATCTGCTCTTCTTTGCCGGTAAACAGGTCGTCGTAACGGGCCAGGTACGTCGCCGTGTCGCCGATATAGCGAAAGTAGGTGCCCAGTGGGCCGTCGTTGTTAAAGCTTAAGGACAGTGTGCAGATCGCACCATTGGCGGCCTTGAGTTGGATGCTCATGTCCATGGCGATGCCCAGCACCGGGTGGATAGGGCCTTGCATGGCGTTGGCGGCCACGATGGGGCTGCCGCACTGGTAGGCAAACAAGTCTACGGTGTGGGCTGCGTGGTGCCACAAGAGGTGGTCCGTCCAGCTGCGCGCCTGGCCCAGGGCGTTGGTGTTGGTGCGGCGGAAAAAGTAGGTTTGCACGTCCATTTGCTGGATGTTGAACCGGCCTGCGGCTACCTCTTTGTGCACGTATTGGTGGCTGGGGTTAAAGCGCCGGGTATGGCCGCACATCGCCACCAATGCGGTCTGCTTGGCAAGCGCCACCACGTCGTGCGCGTCCTTCAAGCTGTCGGCCAGGGGTATTTCAACCTGCACATGCTTGCCCGCGCGCAGACAAGCCATGGTCTGAGCGGCGTGCATTTGCGTGGGGGTGCACAGAATCACCGCGTCGAGCTGGGGCAGCGCCAGGCTGTCTGCCAAATCGGTGGCCACATGCGCAATGCCGTACTTGTCGGCCACCAAGCGCGTCTTCTCCAGGTCGCGGCCGATCAGCGAGACCACTTCGACGCCGCTGATGTTCTTGATGCCGTCCAGGTGCTTGATGCCAAAGGCGCCCGCACCCGCGAGTGCCACTTTGATGGTTTTGCTCATTTACTTGTTCTCCAGGATCAGATGCCCCACGGCGGTATTTGAGGCCGGCACGTGGAAGAAGCGATGTTTGAGGTTTACGCCACCGCTGCGCAAGGCCACGTCGTCCATGGCGCCCCGGGCGATCAGCCACATCACCAGCTCGATACCTTCGCTGCCTGCTTCGCGCACATAGTCGATATGAGGGATGGCGGCGGCGGCGGCCGGATCGTGAATCAGTTTGTCCAGAAAGGCGTTGTCAAATTCTTTGTTGATGAGTCCGGCGCGCGGGCCCTGCAACTGGTGGCTCATGCCGCCGGTCCCCCAGATGTGCACGTTCAGGTCTTCGTCGTAACTTTCAATCGCCTTGCGGATGGCCTGACCGAGCTTGTAGCAGCGCTGGCCGCTGGGCACCGGGTACTGCACCGCGTTGACGGCAAACGGAATTACCGGGCAGGGCCATTTGAAATCATGCCGGGGCGGGTTGCCGCACATCAGCGATAGCGGTACGGTCAGGCCGTGGTCCACGTCCATTTTGTTGACGATGGTTAAGTCAAAGTCCTGCTGAATTACCGAGTGCGCAATGTGCGAGGCCAGCTCCGGGTGGCCCTTGACCGTGGGCACGGGGCGCGCGCCGTAGCCTTCGTCGGCGGGTTGGTATTGCGCGGCTGTGCCGATGGCGAAGGTAGGAATCATGTCCAGGCTGAAGGCGGTGGCGTGGTCGTTGTAGACCAGAAAGATGACGTCCGGCGGGTTGTCCCTCATCCACTGCTTGGAATACTCGTACCCGGCAAAAACCGGCTGCCAGTAGGGCTCTTTGTCCTTGCCAGCGTCGAGTGCAGCGCCGATGGCGGGGACGTGTGAGGTGTAGACGGAGGCGCTGATGCGTGCCATGGTCAAGCCTTGTTTCTTTTATGCGCTGAGCCCTGCGGCTGGTTCTTGGCCTGCGCATCGCCGTCTTCGCCGACATAGCGGTTGCCTTCGACGCTGCGCCCACCTGCAATCATCATGGCGCGGTATTCCTCTTCAGTCATGCCAGTCATGCTGCCCGCCATTTGCTGGAAGGACAGGCCATCCGTGGCGCCAATCTTGGCTAAGAAGTAGATATTGCCGCCGGCCGCCATGCAGCGGTTGAGGTCGCGCGTGAGCACGCCCTGCTTTTGCTCTTCGGTCATGGGCCACTCGTTTAGGTAGGCGCGCTCGTTAGTTTTGAAGCGGGTGCGGTTTTCGGCCTTCATCAGGGACATGCAGAACTGGTTGAGGTGATAGCCTTTACGGGACTGCTCAGCATCAAAAATGATGGTTCCGGGGACATCCAAATACGGTTTTTCAAGTGACATGGCTAGGCCTCTTTTGGCCAGTACAGGCGCATGGGGTTTGTTACCAACAGTTTCTGTTGAAGCTCGGCGGTGGTGGCAATGTACGGTATGAAATCTACCAACAGGCCATCGTCGGGCATGTGGTCCTTCAGGTTGGGGTGCGGCCAATCGGTTCCCCAGAGCACGCGGTCTGGAAATTCATCGACGATGCGCTTGGCAAAGGGGATGACGTCGGTGTAGGCGCCTTGTTCCAAATTTTTCTCGCCATGCAAGGCCTTGGGGCCGGTGATGCTCAGACGCTCGGGACACGACACCTTGCTCCACACATTGTTGTGCTCGCGCATGAACTTTACGAACAGCTCGAACTCGGGGCCGTCCACCGGCTTGCTCACATCGGGTCGGCCCATGTGGTCCACCACCACGGTGGTGGGCAGGGCGGTGAAAAAGTCCCACAGTTCGGGCAGGTCCACCGCCTCAAAATAGATCACCACATGCCACCCCCACTTCGTGATGCGGCCAGCGATTTCCAGCAACTCGTCTTTAGGCGTGAAGTCCACCAAGCGCTTGACGAAGTTAAAGCGCACACCACGCACACCGGCATCGTGCATGGACTGGATTTGCTGGTCCGTCACGCTGCGCTTGACGGTGGCTACGCCACGCGCCTTGCCTTTGGCATGCACCAGCGCGTCGACCATGGCGCGGTTGTCAGCGCCATGGCAGGTGGCTTGCACCACCACGTTGCGGGCAAAACCCAACCGCTCTCGCAGGGCATAGAGTTCAGTCTTGGAGGCATCGCAAGGCGTGTACTTGCGCTCGGGGGCGAAGGGGAATTCTGCACCGGGGCCGAACACATGGCAGTGTGCATCGACCGCGCCAGCGGGCACCCGAAAGCGGGGCCTAGAGGGGCCGGTGTACCAGTCCATCCAGCCGGCGGTTTTTGTGAAGTTGCCTGTGGTGGCCATTTCTGCGGGCTTGCGCATGGTGCTGCTTAGTCGATATAGCGCAGGCCGGCTTTTTCCAGCGGTTCGCGCATCTTGTACATGTCCAGACCCAGCACGCCAGCGGCGAACTGCTCGCGCTTTTCGCCCTCAAAGCTTTCCCGCTTTTCGGCAGCATCGGCCACCGCCTGCGCGCGGGCGGCGGGGACGACGACCACGCCATCCACGTCTGCAATCACCACGTCACCGGGCAGAACCCGCGCCCCGGCACAGATCACGTCGATGTTGACGGAGCCCAGAGTCGCCTTGATCGTGCCTTTGGCGTTGATAGCGCGGCTGAAAACGGGGAAGCCCATCTTCTCCAGTTCATCCACATCGCGCACACCGCCATCAATCACCAGGCCCAGGGCGCCACGCGCCTGGAAGCTGGTGGCCAGCAGGTCACCAAAGAAGCCGTCAAAGTTGTCGGTGGTGCAGGCGGCCACAACGACGTCTCCGGCTTGTATTTGCTCTGCGGCCACGTGCATCATCCAGTTGTCGCCCGGCTGCAGGAGCACGGTGACTGCGGTGCCGCATAGGCGTGCGCCCTTGTAGACGGGGCGCATATAGGTCTTCATCAGGCCGACGCGCCCCATAGCCTCGTGGATGGTGGCAACGCCGAAGCGGCCCAGTTTTTCGACGGCGGTCTTGTCAGCGCGGGTGATATGGCGTTTAACGATTCCGAGTTCGTACATATTCATTTTCCCTTGACAGTGAGTTGGGCATCAAGACGCGGGAACACGCGACGCACATTGCCTTCATAAATCTGGAACCGGTCGTCGTCGCTCAGAATTTTTGATGATTCGATGTAGCGCTTGGTATCGTCATAGTAGTTGCCGGTCTGAGGATCGATGCCGCGCACCGCGCCAATCATCTCGGATGCGAACAGCACGTTCTTCACGGGGATGACCGTGTTCAGCAGGTCGATGCCGGGTTGATGGTAGACACAGGTGTCAAAGAAGATGTTGTTGAGCAAATGGTCTTCCAGCAGCGGCTTTTTGAGCTCCTGCGCCAGACCCCGGAAGCGGCCCCAGTGGTACGGTACCGCGCCTCCCCCATGCGGTATCAAAAAACGCAAGGTGGGGAATTCTTTGAACAGCTCGCTGGCCAGGCACTGCATGAACGCGGTGGTATCCGCATTGAGGTAGTGCGCGCCGGTGGTGTGAAAGCAGGCATTGCAGCTGGTGCTTACGTGGATCATGGCGGGAATGTCGTACTCCACCATCTTTTCGTAGATGGGGTACCAGTGCTTGTCGCTTAAAGGGGGCGAAGTCCAGTGGCCGCCACTGGGGTCGGGGTTTAGGTTGATGCCCACATTGCCGTATTCTTTGACGCACTTTTCCAGTTCGGGAATGCAGCTGGCGGGATCTACACCCGGGCTTTGCGGCAGCATGGCCACCGGCACAAAGTGGTCGGGGAACAGGCGGCTCACGCGCAAGCAGAGCTCGTTGCAAATGGCCGCCCAGGTGCTCGACACATTGAAGTCACCAATGTGGTGGGCCATGAAGCTGGCGCGTGGCGAGAACAGGGTGATGTCACTGCCTCGCTCCTTCATCAGACGCAGCTGGTTGGTCTCGATGGTTTCGCGCAGTTCGTCATCGCTTATTTTCAGGTCGGATACTTTTGGCATGGACGCCGGATCTTTGATGCCGGCGATCTGCGCATTGCGCCAGTTTTCCAGCGCTTTGGGCGCGGTGGTGTAGTGGCCGTGGCAGTCAATGATTAATGGTTTTTTCATGTCACTCCTTTGTATCTGCGTCGTGGTGTGTGCTGGCTTGGTGCGTCGCAGGTTCCATCCCTTGGCGGCGGATGGCGGCAACTGCCTGTTCAGATGTCAGGAAGGCCAGCAGTGCGCTGGCATAAGCCCGGTGCGCGCATGCCATGCTGATCGCCGCCGAAAACGTGGTGGTGATCTGGATGTCGGCGGGTAGAGGGCCCAGTAGAGTGATGCCTTCGAGGTGAATCAGTTCGCTGAGTTGCTGAAAGCCCAGCTCCACTTCACCCTGGGCCACCAGACGGCCCACAGGCACGCCGGGGGGCGCCTGCACGATGCGCGGCTGGATCTGCTGCGCAATTCCCCAGCTTTCAAACAGCTTGCCCAGCGCCACGCCGCTCGGGCCGGTGGAGTAGCTAAGGTTCTTGGCTGCCAGTACCGCAGCGCGAACGGCCTCAGTGCGAGATATGTCTGGTATGTCGGCACCAGCGCGCACAGCCACGGCGACGCCGCTGTCGGCGAGTTGCACTTTGCTTGTGCCATCCAGATGGCCGCAGGCCACCAGTTGGTCGATGGCGTCACTGGCCAGAAACACAATGTCAAAGACCTCACCGGCCTGAACCCGTTTTGCCGCATCGACACCGCCCACGGACTCTAGCTTCAGATGGTCTCCACCTTGGGCTGCATACAGGGCCAGTAACTCGTTCAACAACTGGCGCGTGGCCATAGATGAAATACCCGTCAAAACGGGCCCGTGCGCAGAAGTTGTCCGGGAATGCATATCGGTGATTGTGTATTGCGCCAGCTGGAGTGCACGCTCGAAGAGATTGGCAGGGGCAGCGCGACTTGGGCTTGGCTTGATGCTAACGCTGAAAATCGGGTATGTTCAGACCTATGAGCTAACGCATCGCCCCCGGCCAGATGCCACTGGCGTCGGGATAACACGGGGCGCCCGTCGCCGGCCTTCAAAGACCCAGCAAAACTAACACGAGAGACCCGACCTCTGGAACCCAACGTCTCCCTCATCTCGACCGTGGCCGCCGCCTTTGGCGTGGCCCTGGTACTGGGCTTTTTGGCCGAGCGCATCAAGATTCCGGCTTTGGTGGGGTATTTGCTCGCCGGTATCTTGATTGGCCCGGCCACGCCGGGCTTTGTGGCCGATGCGCACATTGCCTCGCAGTTGTCCGAGATCGGCATCATGCTGCTGATGTTTGGCGTGGGCCTGCACTTTTCGCCGCAAGACCTGTGGTCGGTCAAAAAGATCGCTATTCCGGGTGCACTGATTCAAATGGGTGCTACCACCTCCGCCGGGCTGTGGGTGGGCTGGCTGTGGAACTGGTCTCTGGGCGGCGCCTTGATCCTGGGCCTGTCCTTGGCCTGCGCCAGCACGGTGGTGCTGCTCAAGGCGCTGGAGACGCGCGGCCAGTTGGACACCATGAATGGCCGCATCGCCGTGGGTTGGCTGGTAGTCCAAGATATGGTGGCAGTGCTAGCCCTGGTGTTGCTGCCACCGCTTGCGGGTGTGCTGGGCGATGCAAATGGGCCCTTGGCGGACAAGCCGCTGTGGCTAACGCTAGGCAGAACCCTGCTCGAAGTGGGCGCTTTCATTGTCTTGATGTTCGTGGTGGGCAAGCGCGTCTTGCCCTGGTTTTTGTGGCAAGTGGCCAAGACCGGCTCGCGTGAGCTGTTTACCTTGGCGGTGATCGCCACGGCCATTGGCATTGCGTTTGGCGCGTCCGAGTTCTTTGGCGTGTCGTTTGCGCTGGGCGCCTTTGTCGCGGGGGTGGTTATGCGCGAGTCCGAATACAGCCACCGCGCCGCCGAAGAAACCTTGCCGCTGCGCGACGCCTTCTCGGTGCTGTTTTTTGTGTCCATCGGCATGGTGGTGAACCCGCACATCCTGATCGATGAACCGTTTAAGGTGATGCTGGTGGTTCTGCTCGCCGTCGTTGGCAATCTGGTGGCCGCCCTGCTTGTCGTGCTGGTGCTCAAGTACCCCCTGAACACGGCGCTTTCTATTGCGGTGAGCCTGGGACAGATTGGCGAGTTTTCCATCATCCTTGCCGGCCTGGGCCTGGCGCTGGGTTTGTTGCAAAGTGACGGCGTGAGTTTGATTTTGGCGGCGGTGCTGATTTCCATCTCGCTCAATTCATTTTTGTTTGCCGCCATTGAGCCGCTGCGCCGCTGGGTGCTGGACAAATCGGCCGTGGCACGCCGCTTGGAAATGCGCCAGGACCCGTTTGCCGAGCTGCCCATGTCGACCGACCGCAAGTTTTTGGAAGGACAGGTGGTGCTGGTGGGCTATGGACGGGTGGGCCGACGCATTGCCCAGGCTATGGACGCGCGCAACATTCCCTATGTGGTGGTGGAGCAAAACCGCGAGGTCGTGGAGGGCTTGCGCAAAGCTGGACGCGCGGCGGTATCCGGCACCGCGTCCGAGCCCGAGGTGCTGATCCAGGCGCACATTGCCCAGGCCGCCATGCTGGTGGTGGCAACGCCGAGCAGCGTGCACTTTCGGGCCATGGCTGACACTGCGCGCACGCTCAACCCCGACATTGAAATCCTGCTGCGCTCGCACAGCGAAGACGACACCGTGCTGCTGACCAAGGAAGGCATTGGCACCGTTTTCTTTGGCGAAGAGGAGCTGGCCAAGGGCATGTCGGCACATGTCGAGCGGCGGTTTCTAGGCTGAGGCGTGGCCCGGGGCCGGTGTGCAGATGCGGGTTTTTTGCTTACGCAAGCAAGGCGCAACAAGGCCATCTGCAGATGTGCAGTCCGTACCCCTTGTATCGCACCATCCCCGTCACGTCAGCGCATGGAAACCGGCAACATCAAGTAACACACGCTGACGCTGGCTGGCTACGTGGGGAGTTTTTGCGGAGGGTTGGGCGTCATTCGTCACGCTCCATGAGTGCGCGTAGCGTCCGTTCTGGATTCGCCAAAAAGTTGCGCGTTACCTGAAAATGCTCCGTGTCTTCATAGGCTATTGGGGCCAAACCGTCAGGCCCGCATTGGTAGATGCGCGCATCAGGAT
>CAMDKE010000036.1 GCA_945901215.1 Comamonas sp. lk | reverse complement strand
TGGCCCATCAGCAAAAACAGCGGAATCACCACCATGTCGTAGTTCGACAGGCGGGCATAGGCCAGGTTTTTCAAAAAGTTGAGCAGCGGCAGCGCCTGGCCGTCGGTCAAATAAAAGTAGCCGGTCGCTCCTGCTGTAAACATGGCAATGCCAATGGGCACGCGCAGCACCAAGAGCAGCATCAGGCCACTAAAAATCAGCCCGCCGATGGCAATACCGCTCATGCTGAAACTCCCGGTTCGAGCATGGCGCTACGACGCAGGTGCAGCGCAAACATGTAAAACCCCGCCAGCGCCAGCAACACAAAACCCGGCACCATCAAAATTTGGGCAATCCACAGCGGCCAGCCCAAAATCATGCTGGTTTCACCGGCTTCGCGAATGGACAAGGCCCCGACCAAAGCGCGCCAGGTCACCACGCTGCCAAACAGGCCCACCAGGCCTGAGCCCAAGGCGTCCAAGCGGTGTACGGTTTTTGCGCTGGCGCGGGCGGTAAAAAAGTCGACCTTGACGTCGCCGCCATTGAGGTGGCAATAGGCGAAAAAGCTGGCCGAGGCGAAGGCTGCGGCCATTTGCAAGACCTCGACGTCACCGGGCACCGGCGCAGAGAAAAGCTTGCGCCCCACGATGCTGACAATGCCCATGGCCACCAGCGCCAAAAACACAAAGCCGCCCAGCAGCGCCAGCCATTGGCAGGTTGAGAAAAGGCGACGCCCAAGGGGGCCGAAGTCGCGCACCGTCAACGCGCCGGGCGCAGAAGTTTGGGTTTCTTGCATGGGAATTCCTTCGTACGTCGCCCACTGCCCCATGCCAGGGCGGCGCGCACCATCATGAAATTGACTAGCCAAGGGTTTGGTGCCGCAGGCCGCACCAAACCTCAGCACCAAATTACTTGTCGCTGTTTTTGGCGATCAAGGCGCGGGCGCTTTCCAACAATTGCTTGCCATTGGCGCCCTTGGCGCTTACGTCCGCCACCCAGGCATCGGTCACGGTTTGGCCCACCTTTTTCCAACTCTCCAGCTCGGATTTAGGAATCACATTGGTGGTGTTCTTGGTGGTGAGTTTTTTACCTTCCACGTCCGCCGCCAAAAAGGCCTTGCCGGCAATGCCTGAGAGCGACTTACCGCTGTTGGCATCAACCACCTTTTTCAGGTCTGCGGGCAGGCTGTCGTACTTAGCCTTGTTCATGGCCAGCACGAACACCGAGGTGTAGACCGCGGGCTCCACCGGATCGGTCTCGGAATGGAACTTCACCAGTTCCTGGATCTTGACGACCGGCACCACCTCGTAGGGCACCAAGGCGCCGTCAATCACTGACTTGGCCAGCGCCTCGCTCACTTGCGGCACCGGCATGGCCACGGGCGTGGCGCCCAAGGCCGCGAGCATTTTGTTGGTCTGGCGCGTGGGAGCACGCACTTTTTGGTCCTTCAGGTCAGCCATGACCTTGATCGGTTTGTTCATCATATGGAACACACCGTCACCATGCACGTGAAAGGCCAGGGGATGCACGTCTTTGAACTCGGCCTGGTCATTGAGCTGTACGTAGTCCCACACGGCCTTGCTGGTGGCTTCGGGGTTTTGCATCATGAAGGGTAATTCGAACACTTCTACCAGCGGAAAGCGTCCGGCCGAGTAACCCAGCAGCGTCCAAGTCACGTCGACCACGCCGTCTTTGACCTGGTCAAACAACTGGGGCGGCGTGCCCCCGAGCTGCATTGACGGGTAAATTTGGCACTTGATCTTGTCAGCGGACTCCTGGGCAATGCGGTCGCACCAGGGCTTGATGAACATGGTTTGCGCGGCCGATCCGGCGGGCAAAAAATGGTGCAATTTCAGCGTCACTGTTTGCGCTGACACCGCCAAGGCGCAGGCAAGAACCGGCAGGGCCAGCAAGGATTTCAAAGCTGTCATCACGGTCCACTTTCGTTGAAAAATACTTTATTGCGGTTCGTCACACCCAACTGGATAGGGCAATTAGACCAGTGGGTTCAGCGGCGTCACCGCCCGCCCGTGCACCAGGTAGCCCACCAAGTTGTCGACCGCCAGTTGGGCCATGGTGCGGCGCGTGCCTTCGGTGGCGCTGGCGATGTGAGGGGTTAGGACCACATTGGGCACTTGCAACAAGGCTGGGTGTACGCTGGGCTCGCCCTCAAACACGTCCAAACCGGCCGCCGCAATAGTCTGATTTTTGAGCGCATGGGCCAGCGCTGCATCATCCACCACGCCGCCACGCGCGATGTTGATGAGCGTTGCCGTCGGCTTCATCAGCGCCAGCTCGGCCGCACCAATGGCATGGTGAGAAGCCGCGCTATAGGGCACCACCAACATAAGGTGGTCGGCGGCTTGGAGTAATTCTTTTTTGCTTACATAGCGCGCCTTGCATTCCCTCTCTAGCGTGGCGCTCAGGGGTGAGCGGTTGTGATAAATCACCTGCATGCCAAAGCCCAGGGCGCCCCGGCGGGCGATGGCCTGCCCAATGCGGCCCATGCCCAAAATACCCAGGGTACTGCCGTGCACCTCGGCGCCCGAGAACATGTCATAGCTCCAGCGCGTCCACTTGCCAGCACGCAAGAAGTGCTCGCTCTCGGTCACCCGCCGCGCCGTGGCCATGAGCAGCGCAAAGCCAAAGTCGGCAGTGGTCTCGGTCAGCACGTCAGGGGCGTTGGTGCCCAGAACGCCCGCAGCGGTCATGGCGCCCAGGTCAAAGTTGTTGAAGCCCACGGTCATATTGGCGCAAATCTTCAGGCTTTGGCATTGGGCCAGCAGTTCGGCGTCCATGCGCTCCACACCGGTAGTAAAGACGCCCACTTTGCCCTGCAGGCGGCGTATCAACTCAGCACGGTCCCAAAGCGTGTCGTCTGGGTTGGACTCGACCGCGAAATGTTCGGCAAGGCGCGCAATCACCTCAGGAAATATGGCGCGGGTGACTAGGACAGGGGGCTTGTTTGCGTTAGAAATCATGGCGGCAATTGCAAATGTTAAAGGGATCCGGCGTCATTCCAGCCAGATGGTGAAGTCTTGTACCGCCACGCGCGGGGTATGGAAACGATTAACCGTGGCGGCCTCGTCAGCGTAGCCCAGGGCCATGCCGCAAACCAGCATTTCGTCGGGTCCGGCGCCAATATGGGGCAGGATGATTTTGGCAAAGCCGTTCCAGGCCGCTTGAGGACAGGTGGACAAACCATGACCGCGCGCCGCAACCATGACGCTTTGCAAAAACATGCCGTAGTCCACCAGCGATCCACGGCCCATCACCCTGTCTACGGTGAACATCAGCCCCACCGGTGCATCAAAAAAGCGGTAATTGCGCTGGTGCTGGGCGTGCATCTGGTCTTTGTCGCCCTTGCCGATACCCAAGAGGCCATACAAGCCCCAGCCGTTTTCGCGGCGGCGATCAATATACGGGCTGACCCATTTTTGCGGGTAGTAGTCGTATTCCTCCAGATACTGGCCCCCCAGCGCCGGGTCGGCGCGCACGGCATCGTGCGCGGCGCAAACCTGCTCTACCAGGCTTTGGCGGCTGGCACCTTGCAGCACGTAAACCTTCCATGGTTGGGTGTTGGTGCCCGATGGCGAGCGACTGGCCACCTCCAACAAGTGCGTGAGCAGCTGCTTTTCCACCGCTTGGCTTGTAAAAGCGCGCGTTGACATGCGCGAGGTGATGGCGACGTCCACTGCGCGGGCGTCGTTTAAAGCTGAATTCATAGCAAAGCATCCAATACCGAAACAAAGGTGGTGGGCAGCGGCGCAGGCTTGCGTGTGATTGCATCCACGTACACGTGAACAAAGTGGCCCTGGGCGACTGCCAGGTCGCCACTGCCAAAAACGCCGAGCTCGTAGCGCACGCTCGACGTCCCCCGGTGCGCCACACGCAGGCCCACATCCACTGTCTGGGGAAAAGACACAGGCGCGAAATAGTTGCAATGGGTTTCCACAACGAGACCGATGGTGGCGCCGTTTGCAACGTCCAGGGCGCCCTGCTCTATCAGATAGGCGTTCACGACAGTGTCAAACCAGCTGTAATAAACCACGTTATTCACGTGCCCGTAGACGTCGTTGTCTATCCAGCGCGTAGGAATTTTCCGCCAGGCACGGAAGGCGCTGCGAGTTTGGGCGTGGGGTTTGTGCGATTTGGAGGGCATCGGGACGCAACATCAGCGGCGGCAGGCCCAGGGACCTAACCAGACGGCCGCTATTGTGCCACCGGCGGCGGCGCGGGCCCTAGGGGGTCAAATGCCAGATCGTGGGTCAGCACAAGCACAGGGTACCCCGGTACATCAGCGGTAAAAATAGACTTGCCCGTCCTGTGACGCCCTCATGAAAAAGCTTTTTCCAAAATAATGTTACTTTTTTGCTGCACCGCAGCAAAAAAGACTTGCAAGGCAAAAAACCGGCCCTATAATTCTCATGCTGCACTGCAACATATCTGACGCATGCTAGGTTACGGAGCAGATAGTTTTTGAAACCTCACTTTTGTCACTTTCACTTTTGGAGTCCTTTATGTTTACCGTTGAACAAGTCGTCGCTTCCCACAAATCCAACATCGAAACCCTGTTTGGCCTGACCAACAAGGCTTTCGAAGGCGTTGAGAAACTCGTTGAACTCAACCTCACTGCTTCCAAAGCAGCTATGGCTGAGGCATCAAGCCATACCCAAACCATGCTCAGCGTGAAAGACGCCCAAGAGCTGCTCGCACTGCAATCCGGTTTAATGCAACCCTTGGCTGAGAAGACCGCTGCCTATAGCCGCCACCTGTACGACATCGCCACAGGCGCGACCGCTGAGTTCAACAAGTCGGTCGAAGCCCAAGCCGCTGATGCGCAACAAAAATTCGCTTCCTTGGTCGACAGCGCCGCCAAGAACGCACCTGCCGGTTCGGAGTCTGCTGTTGCCGTGATGAAGAGCGCCGTGTCCGCTGCCAATACCGCGTTGGAGTCTGTCCAAAAGGCTGTCAAACAAGCTACTGACGTTGCCGAGGCCAATTTCCAAGCTGTTGCAGCTACCGCCACCAACGCTACCAAACAAGCTACCGCCAAGAAGCGTTAATCCCCGTAAAGGGTTTACCCTTAATTTTTCGCTTGACCGGGATTTCCAAGGGAAAACCCTGATACAGTCGAACATCTGAAGTTTGAGAAAGCTTTGTAACCGTTGTCTCCTCGGGTCCTTTCGTAACCTCTGGGTTCAGGGATCCCTTCAAGGCCTCGTTGCAAAACGAGGCCTTTTTTTTGCCTGCGACTCAATGCGTCTTTGCTTCTATCGCCGCACGCAATTGCGGCAATGCCGCCTGCATGGCCTGGCGGCCGGCTTCGATCGAGCGCTTGCGGGCGCCAAAATCGGCGCTCGAGACCCCTTGCAAGGCGGGCCGTACCAGCACATCGGCATCTTTGAGCTCAATGGTGCTGATGCTCTTTCCCATGATCGTGAAGGTTTGCAACAGAATTTCCAGTGTTCCATTGGCGGCGCTGGCTTCGGGCGGCGAGGAAATGTCCACCGCGATGACCACTTGCGCACCCATCTTGCGCGCCGCCCGCACCGGCACAGGCGCCACCAAGCCGCCGTCCACGTATTCCCGTCCGCCAATTTTCACCGGCTGAAACACTGCTGGCACCGCGCTTGAAGCCCGCACCGCCGTGCCTGTGTCCCCGCGCTGAAACAACACATCATTGCCACTGTTGAGATCGGTCGCCACGATACCCAGCGGCAAAACCATGGCTTCGATCGGTTTTTGCCCGACCTGGGTGTTCACGTACTTGGCCAATGCCTCGCCACGCAAGACGCCACGGGTAAAGATTTGCAATGTCCAGTCGGCGATCGTGGCCTCTTCCATGGTTTCAGCAATCTGTTGCAACTGCGCACCCGTCTTGCCGCTGGCGTACAAGGCAGCAACCAAACTGCCAGCCGAGGTGCCCGTGACCAAAGTCGGGCGAATACCAGCCTCTTCGAGCACCTGGATGACGCCCACGTGGGCAAATCCGCGCGCCGCCCCACCGCCCAGGGCCAGACCGATGCGTGGTGGCACCTTGGCCGCGGCGATGGGAATGGGAACGGGTATTGGCAGTTCGGCAACCGGCGGCGGCGCACTGGCGCAGCCCGACAGTGCTATAAAAATCCCTATCCATGCGGAGGCTAGTAGTTTGTTATGCATGATGTTCCCTCACGAGCGGTGTGTCAGAATGAATTGCGTTTTTTTATCGTTCAACGAAAGATTCCATGTCGCGTCCCAGTACGTGGGCCCCAAAAGTTGCGGCCCTGGTGCAATCGGGCAACCGGTCTGCCGCGCTTGCACAAATAAAGGTAGCCCCCAGCGTCCGCGATGTGCAACAGTTGCGCGACCTGCTGGTAAAAAACAAGCAAATGGCCGCCTACCGCGACATTGACCAGGCTACGGCCGACCAAATCGTCGCGCTGTCCGCGCCGCGTTTGCACCGCTCACCCTAATCGCTCAAGAAAAAAGGCCTTTGAAAAAAGGCCTTAGTTGTTGGCGCCAACGCTTTACATGGCAGCTTGCTTTTTATGCTTTGCCACTTTGTGTTTTTTCACCGACACCTTGTGGGCGTGTTTTTTTGCATTTTTCTTGGTGGGTTTCTCTACTTTGACCGGAGCCGCTGGTGCAGGCTCATTTTGGGCAAAAGACAGGGCACCAATGCCGGCCAATACGATAGTTGCGATCAACGATTTCATTTTCATTTTTTGGTTCCTAAAGTGCAATAGAGCTCGGAGTTACGGCAGCCACAACCCATCCTAGCACGGGAACCGAACGCAGTTGGGCTGGGAGTTTGCACAGTCGGGGGCGGCTTAAATTAAGCCATCCAAAGCCTTCATATACGCCGTAAGCACCATCAGCGCGTCCCATTCAAGCGCCGAGGCGCTGGGCAGCAACGCTCGCCGGCGCTCTTCGCTGCGCTCACTGTCGCGCCACTGCCCCCGGAGCTGAGCCTGTGACAAGCCGTCGATCAATTCGTCCAAGGGCGCACGGGCATCGCTTTGTGGCAGGGACTGGTTGCACAGCAGCACCAAGTCACAACCAGCCTGCAGCGCTGCGATGGCGGCTTGGGTATAACTGACCGCTCGTCCCTCAATGACCCGCGCTCCGGCCATGGAGAGGTCGTCGCTAAACACCGCGCCCTCAAATCCCAATCGCGTGCGCAAGACGTCTTGCAACCAAATCGAAGAAAACCCGGCCGGTCGGCTGTCCACTTTAGGATAAATCACGTGCGCGGGCATCACACTTTGCAGCACGTTACCCAGCCAACCGTAGGGGGCCGCGTCGTCCGCCAATAGCGCTTTGAGGCTGCGCCGGTCCAAGGGCACCGCCGCATGCGAGTCGGTTTTGACAAATCCATGGCCGGGAAAATGCTTGCCGCAGTTGCCCAGCCCACTTTGCAGCATCCCGTGCATCAGGCTTTTGGCCAGCAAGCTGACCACCCGTGGGTCGCGCGCAAAGGCCCGGTCCCCGATGACGCTGCTCTGGCCATAGTCCAGATCGAGCACCGGCGTAAAACTCAGGTCTACGCCACAGGCGCGCAACTCGGAGCCCAAAACAAAACCACAGTCGCTGGCAGCGCGAATAGCGTCCAGCGGCCCACCTGGGTGCCCAGCCTTCGTTGGGGCAAGCCACATTTCCCCCAACGCGCGCATGGGTGGCAGGTGGGTAAACCCGTCGGTCTTGAACCGTTGCACCCGCCCACCCTCGTGGTCTACGCAAATCAACAGGTCAGCCCGGACGCGCTTGATGCTTTTGCACAACGCGGTGAGTTGGAGGCGACTTTCCCAGTTGCGCGAAAACAAAATCAGGCCACCCACCAGCGGGCTGCGAAGGCGTTGGCGGTCGATCGGTGTGAGCGCAGTGCCTGCGATGTCGATGATCAAGGGCGCGTGAAATGCCATGGCGTACTCGTGGTTTCAAAAAAAGCGGGGCTAGTCCGGTTTCATGCGGGCGAGCGGACTTCGACCACGCAAAAGCTGACTGCGTAATCGGTCTCGTCACTCAGGGTGATTTGGGCTTGAAGCCCTTTGGCTTCAAACCATGTTTTCAAGCCGCCATGGAGCACGACCACCGGGGCGCCGCTGGCCAGATTTGCGATCTCGCACAACCGCCAGCTCATGGGCATGCGCATCCCCAAACCAATGGCTTTGCTAAACGCCTCTTTGGCGCTAAAGCGCGTAGCCAGGTAGCGCACGCCGCGATCGGGCCAGCGCGCACTGCGCGCGCGCCAAGTGGCCAATTCCCGCTCGGACAACACCCGCTCGGCAAAGCGATCACCGTGGCGCTCCAGGCTGGCGCGAATGCGCCGAATGTCGCAAATATCCGTGCCAATGCCGTACATCACGGCCGCAGGCATCGCAGATAAGCAGCTACGGCACCCGCGTACCCTAGCTCCAACGCGTCGGCAATCAGCGCGTGGCCAATCGAAACCTCACTCAAACCCGGCACCTGGCGTGCAAAAGCAGCAAGGTTGTCGCGGTTGAGGTCGTGGCCGGCGTTAACACCCAAGCCCAGGTGCAGCGCCGCCCGCGCAGATTGGGCAAATCTATCCAGTTCTGCCGCCTGCTTTGGACCACCCCAGGCAGCCGCAAAAGGCTCGGTATAGAGCTCCACACGGCTTGCTCCGACCTCGCGGGCACCGGCCATGGCTGCAGGTTCGGCATCCATAAACAGGCTCACCCGCAGGCCCCAGGCACGCGCCTGGGCGATCAAGGGGCGCAGACGCTGGGCGTCCTGGGGGAAATTCCAGCCGTGGTCGCTGGTGAACTGGCCTTCGCCATCGGGCACGAAAGTCACCTGGTGCACCGGCAGCTTGCGCGCTACCAGGGCGCCCACTACGTCCATTAGGTTGTGAAACGGGTTACCTTCGATGTTGAATTCCCGGTCTGGCCAGGCCTGCATGACTTGCGCCAGATCGCTCACATCGCCCGCGCGGATATGGCGCGCGTCGGGCCGGGGATGCACGGTGATGCCCGAGGCTCCCGCCTGCAAACACAAAGTTGCCGCACGGGTGACGCTGGGAATGCCAAGGTGGCGTGTGTTGCGCACCAGTGCTACTTTGTTCAGGTTGACGGACAGGGCGGTCGGATGGTGGGTCATGGCGGCAAGTCGGGCCTATAGAAAGGACGGCAAATAGGACTGAAATCTAGGGCGTCAGAGAGACTGAATATCGATCATCATCTGCCGGGTGCGCAGGGTTTTGGTGCCGCAATGGTAGTGCAGCAGCGCGCGTAACTGGGGCTTGAGCTCGGCGCTCATCTCCGCACACGCCCGCAGCGTGCTGGTAAACGGCGCTTTGTCGGCCAGTACGGCCTGCAGATCCGTCCACTGCGCGCCCGTCAAACTGGCCCGGTCGTCCGCATGGGCCAGGCGCAAGCCGCCTTCGGGCACCAGGCAATAGTGCACATCAGCCTGCAGCGCGCCCAGGGTCATGGTTTGCACGTCAAGTTGGGGCAAGAGCCCCACTTCGCGCAGCAGAAGCAACTCGTAGCTGCGCAGCGCCGCCTGCAAGACCTCGCCATGCTGACTGGCAATCACCTCGACCACACGCGCGTAAACGTCAAACAGCGCAGGGTGCGGGTCGTCACGCGCCAAGAGCGTAAGCAGCAATTCATTGAGGTAGTAGCCGGACAAGAGCGCATCACCCGTGGGCATGACGTGGCCGCCCTGCCACTCGGCGCTTTTAAGGGTGCGAATCTCGGCATCTCCACCAAACGCCAGGTGCAAGGGCTGCATGGGCAGCAGAATCGGCCGAAAACTGGAGCTCGGCCGTTTGGCACCCTTGGCCACCAGGGCGATGCGCCCATGGTGGCGGGTGAACACCTCCACGATCAGGCTGGACTCGCTCCAGTCGTAGCGGTGCAGCACATACGCGGGCTCGTCTGCGATGCGCCGGGTGGCCATTTACTCGTAACCGAAGGAGCGCACGCGGGCTTCGTCGTCGGCCCAACCCGAGCGCACCTTGACCCACATCTCGATGAAGACCTTGCAGTCGAGCAGTTTTTCCAGCTCGACCCGGGTTTCCATGCCGATGCGCTTGATGCGCTCGCCCTTGTCGCCAATCACCATGGCCTTGTGGCCATCGCGCTCCACCACGATGGTGGCGGCAATGCGCAACAAGCGCTTTTGTTTGCCCCGGCCCGGCTCTTCTTCAAACTTGTCAATCACCACGGTGGACGTGTACGGCAGCTCGTCGCCCGTCAGGCGAAACAGTTTTTCGCGCACGGTTTCGCTGGCCAAAAACTTTTCGCTGCGGTCGGTCAGTTCGTCTTCGGCGTACCACCAGGCTTGCTCGGGCAGGTACTTTTCGCATATGCCCAGCATGCGCTCAATGTCTTTGGCATTTTTGGCCGACATAGGCACAAACTCGGCAAAAGCGTGGCGTTGTTGCATGTCTTGCAGCCAGGGTGCAATGTCAGCGCGGCGATTGACCTGGTCGAGCTTGTTGGCCACCAGGAGCGTGGGCACGTTTTTACTCAAAAGCGCCAGCACTTTGGCATCGGCCTGATTGAACATACCGGCTTCGACCACGAACAAAATCAAATCCACATCACCCACCGCGCCCAGCACGGTTTTGTTGAGCGAGCGGTTGAGCGCGTTGTTGTGCCGCGTCTGGAAGCCTGGCGTGTCCACAAACACAAACTGCGTGGCGCCGCGGGTGTGGATGCCGGTGATGCGGTGGCGCGTGGTTTGCGCCTTGCGAGAGGTAATGCTGATTTTTTGACCTACCAGCGCGTTCATCAGGGTGGACTTGCCCACATTGGGCTTGCCCACAATAGCCACCAGCCCGCAGCGCTCACCCTCCTGGGCGACAGCGGCACCGGGCGCTGCGCGTGGCGTGGTCTTTAGCAGACCTTCGAGCATGCTCTCCAAATCGGCGCCATCGTCGACGCGGGGAACGACTGAGTTGGCTGGGGCGGGGGGTGCAGGAGTCTTAGGCATTGTTTTTTTAGTTGTCATGGTCAGCCTTGGTGTCTAGGGTTTGCAGCATAGCGGCAGCCGCCGCCTGCTCGGCCGCTCGGCGCGAGCCACCGATGCCACGCTCGGATAGGCGTAGCTCGGAAATCTCACAGGCCACATCGAAGCTTTGCTGGTGCGCCGCGCCCATCACCGCGACCACGCGGTACTCGGGCAGTTTGAGCTTGCGCCCTTGCAACCACTCTTGCAACTGGGTTTTCGGGTCTTTGCCGATGGCATCCATTTGCGGGTTGACGTCCACCGCCTGAAACAGCCGCTGCACCAGCGCCTGCGCTGCGGTGTAACCGGCGTCCAGGTAAACGGCGCCAATGATGGCTTCGAGCGCGTCAGCCAAAATTGAAGGCCGCTTGGGGCCGCCCGAGCGCATTTCGCCTTCGCCCAGCTTCAGCACCTTGGTCAGACCCAAGTCCACCGCGAGTTTGTGCAGCGTGTCCTGGCGCACGAGGTTGGCCCGAATTCGCGAAAGATCCCCCTCGGGCAAGGCGCTGAGACGCGAATACAGCAGATCGGACACCGCTAGGTTAAGCACCGAGTCACCCAAAAACTCCAGACGCTCGTAATGGTCAATAGAAAAGCTGCGGTGCGTCAGCGCCCGCTCCAGCAAGGTGGGATCTTTGAATTCGTATTGCAGGCGCTGCTGCAACTGGTGCATTTCGGGGGTCAAATCGGCTTAGTGGAACGACCCAATGCGTTTGAGGCTGCCAAAGTTCATCCAGACAAAAAACGCCTTGCCAACGATATTTTGGTCTGGCACAAAGCCCCAGTAGCGTGAGTCCAGCGAGTTGTCGCGGTTGTCGCCCATCATGAAGTAGCTGCCTTCGGGCACTTTGCAGGTCACGCCTTCGACGGTGTAATTGCACAAATCAGCCCCCGCGAAACGGTCGTTACCGGGCACGAAGGCCGGTCGATCCTCGTCGTTGAGCAAGCGGTGAGGCTGATCCCCCAGCTTTTCCTCAAACTGCTTGAAGTAGCGCATCGCGTCTTCGTCAAAAAACTCGGGCACAGACTGGGTCTCGATCACTTGACCGTTAATCGTCAGGCGCTTGTTGATATAGGCCACGGTGTCACCGGGCAGGCCAACCACACGCTTGATGTAGTCCAGGCTGGGCCTGGGCGGATAGCGAAAAACCATCACATCACCGCGCTGGGGCTTCGCGCCCTCGGTGATCTTCGCATTGAGCACCGGCAAGCGCAGTCCGTAATGGAACTTATTGACCAAAATCAAGTCGCCAACCAGCAACGTGGGAATCATCGAGCCCGAGGGGATTTTGAAGGGCTCAACGATGAAAGAGCGCAGAAAAAACACCGAAACAATCACCGGAAACAAGCCGGCGGTCCAGTCCAGCCACCAGGGCTGGGCCAGGATGCGCGCCCGGGTCTCGGCCACACTGCTATCGACTTGGCTGATTCCTTGTTTGGCCAAGTCCGCGCGGCGCTGCAAGTCTGCGCTCTGCAATCGGTCGGCAGCGGCCACTCGCCCGGGAAGGAAGTAATACCGCTCGGCCAACCAATACAGACCTGTCACCACGCTAGCCATGAAAAGCAGCAAGGCGAAATTCCCATCGACCCAACCCAGATACCAGGAGGCGGCATAGGCCACAAAAGCCCCCAAGACCACGGAAGTGAGCGCTTGCATCAATCCTCCACCTGCAAAATCGCCAGAAATGCCTCTTGTGGCACTTCTACGGAACCAATTTGTTTCATGCGTTTTTT
>CAMDKE010000035.1 GCA_945901215.1 Comamonas sp. lk | reverse complement strand
GCGGCCATCCAGTCGGTGGGACGAGAGGTGATTCAAAACGGCGGCCCGCAGGTCAATTTGTCCGAGTCGCTGGTGCGTGTGCCGGGGCTGACTATTTTGGACCGCAGCAACTACGCGCAGGATTTGCAGCTCTCGATTCGCGGTTTTGGTGCGCGCGCGGCCTTTGGCATCCGCGGCATCCGCTTGTTGATTGACGGCATTCCCGCATCCACGCCCGACGGCCAAGGCCAGGGCTCGTCGGTCAGCCTGACCTCCATGGACCGCATTGAAGTTTTGCGCGGTCCGCTGGCGCAGCTCTATGGCAACGCCTCGGGCGGCGTGATCCAGGCCTTCACCAAACCCGCCTCCAAAGTGCCGCTGGTGGACTACCAGTATTACGTGGGCGACTACGGTCTGCACCGCGCCGACTACCAGTTCTCGGACACCGTAGGCGACTACGGCATAGTGGCCGACTACAGCACCTTCAGCATCGACGGCTACCGCGACAACAGCCGCACCGAGCGCAAGCAGTTCAACGGCAAACTTGATTTCAAGGCCAGTGACCAGACGCGCGTCAACCTGGTGTTTAACCAATTTGATATGCCGCTGGCGCAGGATCCGCTGGGCTTGACGGCGCCTCAATGGGCAGCCAACCCCTCTGGGGCTGGCAACTACTCCGCCTTGTACCAAACCCGCAAGGCCGTGCTCCAAAACCAGTTGGGGGGCTCTGCGACATACACCGTGGACCGCGACCGCTCGTTTACCGGGCGCGCCTACTACGGCACCCGTGACAATTTGCAATACCAAAGCGCAAACACCGTCACCAATCCGCCGGCTGCCACATGGGTCGGCCTGAACCGAAAATACTTCGGGGCGGGCTTGCAATACAACGAAAACACAAGCTGGGGCGAAACGCCGGTGCAGTGGGTCTCTGGCTATGAATTTGACCGCTCGCGCGAATATCGCCAAGGCGGAGCTACGCTGAAGGGCGAGAAACGCAACGATCCGCCCACGCGCAGTGAAGACAACCAATCAGAAAACAGCGACTTCTTTGTGCAGGCGACCGCCCACGTGTCCGAGGCCGTGTCCGTGGTGGGCGGACTGCGACACAGCGCGGTACGATTTGTCAGCGACGACTACCTGATTACACCCAGCAGCCCGGATGGCTCGGGTAGCGTGAGCTACGGCGCCACAACGCCCGTGCTCGGGGTGACCTACTACGCCACCGAACATCTCAATGTCTACGCCAACTACGGCCAAGGCTTTGAGACGCCCACACTGGCTGAAATGGCCTACAGCAATGACCCCGGCGCCAGCGGCCCCAAAGGCGCGTTCAATTCCACCCTGAATGCGTCCAACAGCCGCCACTATGAAATCGGAAGCAAATGGGCACCTAGCCGCCAGACGCGGGCAGATTTTTCCGTCTACCAGATAGACACGACCGACGAACTCGTAGTCGCCCAAAGCTTTCGGGGCGCCACGGCGTACACCAATGCTCCGGGCACCTCGCGAACCGGGTGGGAACTGGCTGCCCAAACCTTGCTGTCGCCCCGGGTTTCGGCAACGCTGTCGGCATCTGCGATCAATGCGCAGTACACCCGTGAATTTGATTGTGTTGGGTTGCTTTGCGGCGGTAAGGCGAAGATTCCTTCAGGCAATAAGATCCCCGGAATTCCCGAGACCTCTTTTTTCTCTGAACTGGCTTGGTCCAGCAGTCCCTCTCAGCTAGGGTCCAAGTCCCCTCCATTGGGAACCCGACTGGGGTTCGAAGTGATTCAGGCGGGCCGAATTTACGTGAACGACTTGAACGATTTGACGCCGGCCAACGGTCGCACCATTTTCAACCTCAGCGCCAGCCAGCGCTGGGCGGTAGACAGGGCAGCGGTCACGCTTTACGCACGCCTGAACAATGCCAGCGACGAACGCTATGTCGGGTCGGTGATCGTGAACCAAAGCTACCAGCAGTTTTACGAACCCGGCCTTCCCAAAAACTGGACCGTCGGGCTCAGCCTGAGCGCACCGCTTTAAGCCACGCGCCGCCCGCACACAATGGGCCGCTGTGCCCAATGGTGCGGGCCCACGGACTACCATTAGGGCCTTTTTACATTCCCCCCCGCATCGGAGAGACACCCCATGGCCCACGCCGCTTTCAACTGGCAAGACCCTTTTTTACTGAACACCCAGCTCAGCGATGACGAGCGCATGGTGCGCGACGCGGCCGCCGCTTATTGCCAAGACCGTTTGCTGCCCCGTGTCACCCAGGCGTTTCGCGAGGGCACAACGGACGTGGCTATTTTTCGGGAAATGGGCGAGCTTGGCCTGCTGGGCCCCACCATCCCCGAGGCCTATGGCGGCCCGGCGCTCAACTACGTGGCCTACGGCCTGATTGCGCGCGAGGTAGAGCGCGTCGACAGCGGCTACCGCTCCATGATGAGCGTGCAAAGCTCGCTGGTCATGCTGCCGATTTTTGAATTTGGCACCGAGGAGCAGCGGCAAAAGTACCTTCCCAAACTGGCCACGGGCGAGTGGATCGGCTGCTTTGGCCTGACCGAACCCGACCACGGCTCCGACCCGCAAAGCATGGTCACCCGCGCGCAAAAGGTGCCCGGCGGCTACAAGCTCAGCGGCGCCAAGATGTGGATCAGCAACAGCCCGATAGCCGACGTGTTTGTGGTCTGGGCTAAAGAAGTGAGCGAGGGCGGTGCAGTGGGGCCCATCCGTGGCTTTGTGCTGGAAAAAGGCATGGCGGGGCTGAGCACTCCGGCCATCCACGGCAAGGTGGGTCTGCGCGCGAGTATTACCGGTGAAATCGTGATGGACGGCGTGTTTTGCCCGCAGGAAAACGCCTTCCCCGAGGTCCGCGGCCTCAAAGGCCCGTTTACCTGCCTCAATAGCGCGCGCTACGGCATTGCATGGGGCGCCTTGGGTGCGGCTGAAGACTGCTGGCTACGCGCGCGCCAGTACACGCTGGACCGCAAGCAGTTCGGTCGCCCTCTGGCCGCCAACCAGCTGATCCAGAAAAAGCTGGCAGATATGCAGACTGAGATCGCGCTGGGCCTGCAGGGCTGCCTGCGCCTAGGCCGAATGAAAGACGAGGGAATTGCCAGCGTGGAGATCACTTCCATCCTCAAGCGCAACTCCTGCGGCAAGGCGCTAGATATTGCCCGCATGGCGCGCGACATGTTGGGTGGCAACGGCATCAGCGACGAGTTTGGCGTTGCGCGCCACTTGGTGAACCTCGAAGTCGTCAACACGTATGAGGGCACGCACGACATACACGCGCTAATTTTGGGCCGGGCCATGACCGGCATCGCCGCGTTTGCCAACTAGCAACCCAAAACCCGCCCATGTGGCGTGTTTGACCATGCGACTGCTACTTATCCCCTCTGTGCTGTTCATGGCGCTGGTGCTGCCCGGCGTGGTTGTCCAGCCTGCGACGGCGCAAGACGACAATGGATGCCGACGCCTGTGCGACAACGACAAACATCAATGTCGCATTGGCCACGGAGCGTTGGATGCGGCATCCACCGTAGGGGCCGTTGGACTGCTGAGCCTCATGATTGGACAACCCAAGACCTTCGCAGGCACCGAAGCGGTCGATGCCAAGCGCGATATGCGCGATGTGCTTTCCGACCGTCAGCGTGCTGCTGCCGCCGCCAAATCGGCTAAGCAAGAACAAGTAGACCTGTGCAAGCACATTTACATGCAGTGCTTGCAAGCTTGTGCTGCGCCGCCGGACGAAGTACAAGAGACCACGCCACAAAAATAAGACCGCTACAAGGCTACGCCGGTCATTTCCAGCGTCGGGTCTTCGGCGGCGAGCACGCGCTGCGCCCAAGGTTCCAGGCGCGTGGTGTCGGAGCGCAAAATTTCTTGCTTGACGGCCAGTATCTGCGCCGGGTGCATAGAAAAACTGCGCAAGCCCAGCCCCAGCAGTAGCCGGGTGAGCATGACGTCACCGGCCATCTCACCGCAAACGCTCACGCCCTTACCTTGCTTGCGGCATTCGGCAATGGTGGCGGCCACCAGCTGTAGTACGGCCGGGTGCAGCGGGTCGTACAAATGGGCCACGGACTCATCGGCCCGGTCGATGGCCAAGGTGTATTGGATCAGGTCATTGGTGCCAATGGACAAGAAGTCAAAGTGCTTCAAAAACAGCTTCACGGTTAGCGCGGCTGCGGGGATTTCGATCATGGCGCCAATTTGCACTGGCCCGTGGGCCAGTCCGCGCTTGTCGAGCATGGCGCGGGCCTGCGCAATATGGGTCAGGGTTTGCTGGATCTCGCTGGCATGGGCGAGCATGGGCACCAGCAAATGCACTTGTCCAAACGCAGCAGCCCGCAAAATGGCACGCAACTGGGTCAAGAACATGGCAGGGTCTGCCAAGCTCCAGCGTATGGCGCGCAAGCCCAGGGCCGGGTTCAAGTGCGCGTCGTCGTACACGCTGCTGTCCAAGGGCTTGTCGGCACCCACATCCACGGTGCGGATGGTCACGGGCAGGCCCTTCATACCTTCGACCGCGCGCTTGTAAGCTTGGAATTGCTCTTCTTCGTCAGGTAAATGGCCGCGCCGGCCCATGAACAAAAACTCGCTGCGAAACAAGCCCACGCCCACGGCACCGGCTTGTAGCGCGCTTTGTGCGTCCTCGGGCATTTCGATGTTGGCGAGCAACTGCACTTTTTCGCCGTCCATGGTCACGGCCGGGGTGTTGAGCAGGCGCGACAAGCGCCCGCGTTCGAGCTCGAGCTGGCGCTTTTTAAAACCGTATTCGGCCAGGATGATGGGCGAGGGGTCGACGATCACCACGCCGGCATCGCCGTCAATAATGATCCAGTCGTCCTGGCGCACCAGTTGGCTGCAGGTGCGCGCACCCACCACCGCGGGAATGTCCATGCTGCGGGCAACGATGGCGGTATGCGATGTTTTTCCGCCCACGTCGGTGATAAATCCGGCAAACACGCTTTGCTTGAACTGCAGCATATCAGCGGGGGACAGGTCGTGCGCCACCAACACCAAGGGCACGTCCACCGTGTCGCCCAAAAGCAAGTCCTGCTGGCCCGATTTGCGGCCCGCACGCGCTTTGGGCGCGGCAACGGGCGACGCCGCGCCGCGCATGGCGCGCAAAATCCGCTCAACAATTTGCTCTAAGTCGGCCTTGCGCTCCCGCAAATAAGCGTCCTCCATCTCGTCAAAATGGCGCGAAATGATGTCGAGCTGGGTAGTTAGGGCCCACTCGGCGTTGTACAGGCGGTCAACAATCCAGGCTTTGACGCCGTTGATGAGCTCAACATCTTGCAAAAGCATCAAGTGCACATCGAGCAAGGCACTGAGTTCGTGCGTCGCCTCCTTAGGCCCCATGTGGGCGATGCTGAGCTGCAAGCGATGCAACTCTTCGACCACCAGGTCGCGGCCTGCCCCCACACGGGCAATTTCGGCATCCACTTCGCTGGCTTGGATGAAATAATGGGTCACGTCCATGCGACTAGACGCTACCAACACGGCGCGCCCGATGGCCACACCACGCGAAACCGCAAGACCGTGGATGGAAAACGTCATGCCCGCGCCGCCATGTGCTCTATTCGCCTTCGCCGAAACGGTCGGCCATCAGGGCCAGCAAGGCATCCATGGCCTCTTGGGCGCGCTCTCCCTGCGTCTCTAGCGTCACCTCGGCACCCAAGCCCGCTGCGAGCATCATCACGCCCATGATGCTTTTGGCGTTTACACGGCGCTCGCCTCGGCTAATCCACACCTCGCAGGGGAAACTACCTGCCAGCTTGGTGAGTTTGGCCGAAGCACGGGCATGCAAACCCAGCTTATTGCTGATGGTCGTTGTGGCTTGGATCATGGGGGTTTCTCGTTTGGTTCAGTGGCGCCGAGACGGCAACTTGCATGATGCACTGGGAGCCTCCAGCCAAAGCACGCGCCACCAGCAGGTCCAGCGACTCGTGCCGGTAGTTGATGGTGCGCAGCAGCATCGGTAAATTCACTCCGGCCACCAATTTGGAGTGCAACCCATCGACCACCTTCTGGGCTACGTTGCACGGCGTGGCGCCAAACACATCGGTCAACACCAGTACCGAGGCTCCGTTGAATTGCTCAAAGATGATCTGCGCGGCCGCGATCGTGCCTTCGGGCGGATCGTTGGCTTGCACGTCCAAGGCAACCAGGCTGCGCTCCACGTCGGGGTACACATGCAACACGCAGGCGCGCAGAGCGCTTGCCAGCGGTGCATGGGCGATGATCAGGATGCCAACGTTCATGGGTTCAGGGTCTGTGGTTGAGCGAGCGATTATGGCGTCTTTGCCCGAAGCAAATGCACATAAGCCCACAGGCCGCACAGCCCGTAGACACCCATGGCGCCCTGGTATGCGGCGGGCTCGCTCCATCCACCGGACCGAAAGCCGTCGATCATCAGGCCCACGCCCCATTGCACGGCAAACACGCCCGCGAAGACCATCAGGTTATAGGCCGACAGCGCCCGCCCGGCAAACTGCGGGTCAAACGCCATTCCCACGGCAGGCTGTGCCAGGCTTCCGACGGTACAGCTAACGCAGTACAAGGTCCAAACCAGCGCCGTAGCGCCGCCCAGGGAACTGCCCGAAAGGGTGATTACCGCAAGCAGTCCCAGGTTTACGGGGAGCCCGATTTTCATCAGGCGCGTGGCCGACAGGCCCTTTCGGGTCAACCATGGGTTGGCCCAACCCCACAGCAAGAATGCAACCATCATCGCCACATTGAGCCAGAACATGCCCGCAGCAGCTTCGGCCTGGGTATAACCGGCCACCTTCACCATCCAGGGCGCGGCCCATAAGGTCTGCATAGCAACCAAGCCGCCATAGCCGACGAAAGCGTAGGGCGCCAAACTGCGAAAAAACGGATTGCGCCACACCTCTGCATAACCCGGCGTTGCGGCAGCGCCTTTTGGGGCGGGGCTCGCCCTGGACGGCGAGGGCGGCACCTGCCAGGCGATGAGTAGCATGGACAGCGCAAACAGCCCACCTAGCACCAAAAACAGAAAGCGCCAGCCGGTCAGCGGGATCAGCCATTGCACCGGCAAGGTGGAGGCCACCATGCCCAGCGCTCCGGTCATCAGCATCCACGAATTGGCGCGCATTTGCGCCCCAGGTGCGTACCAGCGGCGGTAGCTGGTCAATGGCGCCATCAAGCAGGCGCTAACCCCCACACCGATCAGGGTGCGCGCGGCGAGCAGGCCCACAAAGCTCGTGGCACTGGCAAAGGCCACACTGGCGAGCACGGCCACGGCCAAAAAGCCTAAGAGCACCTGCTTGGGGCCCAGAGCGTCAAGCCAACGCCCCAAAGGCAATTGGGTCAATGCAAAACCAAAAAAGTAGCCCCCCGCCAACAAGCCCAGGTCCCCGGCCGTGAGCGCGAACTCATCCACCAGCGTGGGCGCCAGAGTGGCGGTAATGGCACGGATGAGGGTCGACAAAAAATAGGCAAACGCAAACGCCAGAAACAAGGCGATGGCACGGGAGCGGGACAGGGTATCTAAAGAGGTATCGCTCATGGCGCTTGTATCTCGCTGAAAAAGGGCTTGGCCATGTCTTCATGGATATGTGGCGAGTACAGCGCGAAGTGGAACAGGTCCAAGCCATCTCGCACCCAAGCCAAGCGCGCTTGCACGGCTTTACCGCTGGCATCCTGGCCTTGGGCGTTCATCAGGAGCATGGGCAAGGGATGCCGACCTAAGGTCTGAGCGGGTGAGGGCGCGGCCGGGCCCGCTCGCATTTGCGCCAAGGCGCTGGCCTGCCAATCAGCCAGCAGGGCCTCTAGAACCAGGGCGTTCTGGGCCTGCACATGGCTGATGGCAAACATGGCACCTTCGGCCTCGCAACCCACCATCTCCATGGCAAGCGTTTGCTTGGCCAATACGACATTGCGCTCGGCTTGGTCGGGTTTGCACGGCAGCAAAACGGTGAGCCGCCCCATTGCAAGGGTGCGCCAATTCAAACCGGGGCTGCAACCGTTCAATAGGCACATGCACAAGCATGCTCCCAAGAGCACGCCCATGCGAACGCCATGAAGTTGAATCCGCACCCAACGAGCCATGGCGAGACCTTTATGCATGAAACCAAACTGTGAAGGGCACGATGGTAGCGGCTTGCCGTCCCAAGCCAGCCCCTCTCCAGCGGGGATACGAAAATTTCTCGCGGCTGCCCGGATAACGCAGGCTTATTGGCGGAATGCGTCGTGGCAGCCTTTGCAATTGCTGCCTACCGCAGCCACGGCTGCTTTGATGTTTTCCTGATTTCCAATCTTGGCAAGCGCGCTGAGCTTGGCCATCTCGGACTGCATTTTTTCGGCATAGTCATTGAACTTAGCACGGTCGCTCCAGATTTCCGGCTTGGCCTTGGTGTCGCCCTTGTCAGTCCCTTCGCCAAACGCCATCCAGGGCAGCTTTGACAGCATCTCCGCAGTTGCCGCATTGTCTGCCACAGCTTTGGCGTCAAACGGCACCTTTCCTGTGGCCATGGCCGCGACCCGACCAAAATGCTGACCCATCACAAACAAGGCGCCTTTACGGTACTTAACCGCATCCTCTGATTTGGCAAACTGGGCCTGCGCCGGTGATCCAAGGGCACAAACGGTGATGGCAAGCGCGAGCCGCTTGGAAAAACTTCGCATGGGGTCTCCTCATAGTGGTGTGGTGGAGGGTTAATTTTCGCTGCACTTAGCGCGTTTGGCTCAGTTGGCAACCAATGACTTGGTGCTCTCCGGGGTCTTCTTTTCGATGCGATGCCCGCAGCGCCACACGCTTTCGATAGACTTAAAGGCTATGACTTCTTTTTGCCCGAGATAAGACCCGTGACGCCTAAACGAGTTTGGGATTTGCCAACCCGCCTTTTCCATTGGAGTTTGGTGGTGTGCATCTGCGGCATGCTGGTCACAGCGCAAATAGGCGGCAACGCAATGCAGTGGCATTTTCGCTGTGGCTATGCGGTGCTGGTGCTGGTGGTGTTCCGGCTGGTATGGGGCTTCGTGGGCGGTTACTGGTCCCGGTTTTCCGTTTTTTTGTCTTCCCCGAGTGCTGCGCTTGCCTATGCGCGCACCCCGTTTTCCGAGAGACCCGGCAGTATCGGGCACAACCCTTTGGGCGGTTGGTCAGTACTGGCCATGATGCTGGCCATTTTGCTGCAAGTGGGTGCGGGCCTATTCAGCGACGACGATATTGTCACTAGTGGCCCGCTAGCGCAATTTGCCAGCAACCAATGGGTGGGGTGGGCAACGCGGTACCACACCGGACTGGGGAAGTTCACCCTGTTCGGCCTGATCGCATTGCACGTGGGCACCGTCGTTTGGTACCGCGTCAAACACAAGCAGGATCTGGTTCGCCCGATGCTCCACGGTTACAAACTTTTGCGCGAGGACGCGCACGCTAGCGTCGATACGTTGGGCACCCGCGCAGTCGCCGCAATGGTGTTGGCCGCCTGCGCTTACGCGGTAGTTTGGTTTTTACCCTGAAGATGACCTTGAGCAGGCTTTGCTATCACCCACCGGTGAGAAACCCTGCATAGGTGTCGCAAGTGACTCGGGCCCTGGCGATCGCCAGGGCCCAGCCCAAGCGCCAGGAGCTAGGCCTTGGCTTGCGCCAAAAGGGTCGCCGCGTCACTCACTTCGAACTTGCCAGAGGCTTCGACATTGAGCGTTGCAACCTTACCGTCTTTCACCAACATGGAATAGCGATTGCTGCGCAAACCCAATCCCCCTTTGGTCAGGTCCAGGGTCAGACCAGTGGCCACGGTGAATGTTGCGCTACCGTCGGCCAACATTCGTACCTTGGTTCCGGTCTTTAGGTCACGTGCCCAAGCGCCCATCACAAAAGCGTCGTTCACGCTGACGCACCAAATTTCGTCTACTCCAGCAGCCTTGAGGTCGTCAAAGTGCTGCACATAGCCTGGTACATGCTTGGCCGAACAAGTGGGCGTAAAAGCGCCAGGAAGTGCGAACAATGCGATGGTTTTGCCTGCGGTCGCCTTCGATACGTCCACGGCGTTAGGGCCAATGCTGCACCCCTCTCCCTCAACTTCGGAATATTCCATCAACGTGCTTGCGGGAAGGGTGTCGCCTACTTGGATCATGGTGTCTCCTGTTTATCGGTTGGGGTTGCAAAAAATGAAAAACGACCCATTGTGGGCCGTTTTCACGAGCTACGCAGCGAAAGCTCTGTATGGGCTTATACCGTCGCTGCCTTTTCCACCAAACGGGTCGCAACCCAGTTCTTAGTCTTGGAAATAGGTCGGCTTTCAGTGATTTCGATTACGTCGCCCATTTTGTAGGCTCCGCTTTCATCGTGGGCGTGGTACTTGCTGGATTTGCCAACAATCTTCCCATAAAGCGCATGCTTGACACGGCGCTCGATAAGAACAGTCACGGTCTTCGACCGCTTGTCGCTGACCACCTTGCCAATCAAGGTGCGCTTGAGGGATTTTTTAGCTTCCGTCATGTTTGGCTCCTTAAGTGGCGGATGTTTCAGCGCTTTGCTTCTCGACAAGAATGGTCTTGGCGCGGGCAATGTCGCGGCGCGCAATGCGCAGCGTAGCGGTGTTGGAAATTTGCTGCGTAGCTTTTTGCATGCGCAGACCAAAGTGAGCGCGTTGGAGCTCCTTGATCTCGGTTTGCAAGCCAGCAACGTCTTTTTTGCGCAGTTCAGTCGTTTTCATTTTTCAATATTCTCCTGATTACTGGCCAATCATGCGGGTGACAAAGGTCGTACGCAAAGGCAGTTTGGCCGCAGCTAAACGGAACGCTTCACGGGCCAGGGCTTCGGGCACACCGACGATCTCAAACACTATTTTTCCGGGCTGAATTTCAGCCACGTAATACTCGGGATTGCCTTTACCGTTACCCATACGCACTTCAGCAGGCTTTTGGGAAATAGGCTTGTCGGGGAACACACGGATCCAAATACGACCGCCGCGTTTGACGTGACGAGAAATGGCGCGGCGTGCAGCCTCAATCTGGCGGGCTGTAAGTCGTCCGCGGTCAGTGCATTTGAGTCCAAAATCACCGAATGCGACCGAGCTTCCTCGGGTCGCGATGCCGGTGTTACGGCCCTTCTGCTCTTTGCGGTATTTGCGACGAGCGGGTTGCAACATGTTTATTCTCCTTTGCCGTCAGCTGTCGCAGCACCGGTGCTGCCTGCGGGAGCTGCGGCGACGGTGCGAACGCGGCGAACGGCGGGTTTGGGGGCTTCGAAGCCTCCGGCCTCGACAGGCTTGTCGCTACCGTCAGCAGGGGCCGCATTGGCACCCATCGGACGACGCGCACCGCGGGGAGCAGGACGGTCAGCACCAGGGCGCGCACCACCACGATCATCGCGGCGAGGGCCACGGGGACGACGCTCTTCTTCAGCACGGGGCTCATTGGCGGCGGGCAGGTCATTGCGACCCAGCGTGTCACCTTTGTAAACCCACACCTTGACACCAATGATGCCGTAGGTTGTTTTTGCTTCAGAAGTACCGTAATCGATGTCAGCGCGCAGAGTATGCAAGGGCACGCGGCCTTCGCGGTACCACTCGGTGCGGGCGATCTCAATGCCATTCAAACGGCCAGCCGACATGATCTTGATGCCCAGGGCACCCAGACGCATGGCGTTTTGCATGGCGCGCTTCATGGCGCGGCGGAACATGATGCGTTTCTCTAACTGCTGCGTGATGGAGTCTGCGATCAGCTTGGCATCGATCTCGGGTTTTCGCACTTCTTCGATGTTCACTGCCACTGGCACACCAAGCTGCTTGCTCAGGTCACGCTTCAAGTTCTCAATGTCCTCACCCTTCTTACCGATCACGACACCAGGACGTGATGAGTAAATTGTGATGCGCGCGTTCTTTGCCGGACGCTCGATCAAGATGCGCGAAACGGAGGCATTCTTCAGCTTGACTTTAAGGTATTCGCGTACTTTGATGTCTTCGGCCAGCATGCCGGCGAAGTCACGGTTGCTGGCGTACCAGCGTGAAGACCAATTGCGGCTGACACTCAGGCGAAAACCGGTTGGGTGAATTTTTTGTCCCATATTTATCCGTGCCTCTTAGTTGCCGACCGTCACGTACACATGGCACGTGGGCTTGCGGATTTGGTTGCCGCGGCCTTTGGCGCGGGCCGTAAAGCGACGCAGCGATGCACCTTGTTCGACGAAGATAGTTTTCACCTTGAGCTCGTCGATATCAGCACCGTCATTGTGTTCAGCGTTGGCAATAGCCGACTCCAGTACCTTTTTGATGATTCCGGCGGCTTTTTTCTGCGTGAATTGCAAAATATTGAGCGCCTGGTCCACCTTCTTGCCGCGAATCAGATCCGCGACCAAACGGCCTTTGTCAACCGATAAACGAACGCCACGAAGGGTTGCACGTGTTTCCATGGTCGCCTCCTTATTTCTTTTGGACTTTTTTGTCCGCAGGGTGGCCTTTAAAAGTCCGGGTCAGCGCGAACTCACCCAACTTGTGGCCAACCATTTGGTCAGTGATATAGACGGGCACGTGCTGCTTACCATTGTGCACCGCAATGGTCAGGCCGATGAAATCTGGCAGAACCATGGAACGACGCGACCAGGTCTTGATCGGCTTTTTGTCTTTGTTCGCAACGGCTTTTTCCGTTTTAGCCAACAAATGATGGTCCACAAAGGGGCCTTTTTTGAGAGAACGAGTCATTTGCCTGCCCCTTACTTCTTGCGACGCGACACGATCATGACCTGCGTGCGCTTGTTGTTACGGGTACGGTAACCCTTGGTCAAATTGCCCCAAGGATCCACTGGATGACGGCCTTCGCCAGTCTTGCCTTCGCCACCGCCGTGTGGGTGATC